>NZ_SSDQ01000166.1:0-34946 GCF_004794315.1 Microbacterium sp. PF5
AGCACGGCGGCATGGTGAGTGCGGCGTCGAAGGTGAGGTCGGGTGTGCCGCGGTAGTTGGCGTGGACCGACGCGGCCAGCACGTTGGTCCCCTCCTTCACCAGCGTCGCCGGAACCTGGAACGTCACCCGCGCGCCCGCCGCGGTCGTCGCCCGCGGCGCCGCCGTCGCATACGTGTTCTGCGTGATCGACCCGGCGGGCAGATTCGCCCGCCCCAGCTCCACCCCGTTCAGATACAGCACCACCCCGTCATCGGCGATCACCGACACCGTCCCGTCCTTCACCGACGCCGCATCCGACACGGTGAACGACGTCCGGAACTGCGCACTCAACGGCTTCGTGGCCAGGTTCGACGGATCGATGTTCGTCGCCACCGTCGCCCCCCGCCCCAGCACGCCCTTCCCGACCGCCCACGACGACGCATCAAACCCTGCCGTGTTCCAGTCCCCCGGCAACGCATCCGCCGAGTACCGCCACGACCAGGCCGACCCGCTCGGCACCGACACCGCCGGGCCCACCGGAGCCGCAGCCGTCGTCGTCGCCTGCACCGTCGCCGGAGTCGACGCCACCCCCGCAGCCGACACCGCCACCACCGTGTACGTATACGCCGTCCCCGCCACCAAACCGGTATCCGTGAACGTCGTCGCCGGAGCCGTCACCGTCCCCACCTTCACCCCGTTCCGCGACACCACATACGACGCCGCCGCCGTCGAACCCGCCGGAGCCGTCCACCCCAACACCACCGACGTCTGCGCCGGAGTCGCCACCAGACCCGTCACCGCGGCCGGAGGTGCCGCCCGCTCGGCCGTGAACGCCAGATCGAACCCGAGATCCGCGGTCGTGCGGTAGTTCGCGTGCACCGACACCGCCAGCACGTTCGTGCCCTCCGACAGTGCGCCGGCCGGAACGGTGAACACCGCGCGCGTGCCCGCCGCCGACGACTGCGCCACCGCCGCCGTCGCGTACGTGTTCTGCGTGACCGCGCCGGCCGGCATCCGCACCCGCCCCAGCTCACGGCCGTTCAGGTACACCACGGCGCCGTCGTTCGCGATGAGAGAGACCTTCGCATTCGTCACGCTCGCCGCACTGGTCACCGTGAACGTCTTGCGGAACTGCGCGCTCAACGGCTTGGTCGCCAGGTTCGACGGATCAATATTCGTCGCCGCCCCCGACACGCCCCGCCCGAACAGCGCCTTCCCGACCGGCCACGACGACGCGTCGAACGTGGTCGCGTTCCACGTGGCCGGCAGCGCGTCCGACGAGTACCGCCACGACCACGAGTCCCCGTTGCCCACGAACGTCAGCGCGTTCGCCGGGGCCGGAGCGACCGTGAACGCCGCCGTCGACGCCGACCGGTTGCCCACCGCATCCCGCGCCCGCACGAAGTAGTTCGTCGCGGTCGAGGTCACCGGCACGGTGTACGAGGCCGAGGTCGTGGAGGCGATCACTCGGTTGCCCTGCAGCACCTCGTATGTCACACCCGAACCCGCATCCGTCGACGCGCCCCACGTCAGCGTCGCCGTCTTCCCGTCTGCCGATGGGGTCGACGACACCGCCCCCGGGGCCGTCGGCGCCACCGCATCCCGCGGCGCGAAGCGGATGAACCCGCCCGACCACTGCTCCGCACCACCCGGAAGCTGCGACCGGTTGAAGTCGCCACCCACCCACAGGGTGCCGGTGCTGTCGAAGAACGTCCCCCACGCGCCGTACCCCGCACGCGCCTCCACCATCGGCGACCAGTCCGGGATGTAGGTGCCGGACTTCGCGTCCCACGCCCCCACCAGATTGATCTTGTCCGCCCGGCTGAATCCGCCGACGAGCGTCTGGCTGTAGGCGTCGTCGTAGACGTAGTCCCCGCAGTGGCAGCCGCCGATCACCACGGAGCCGTTGGTCTCGACCGTCTGCATGTCGCCGCCCACCTGCGTGATCCAACCGCCCACGCGCTGGAGCGTGTTCCGGTCGTACGAGAACATCGAGTGCTGCGAGCCGCCCATCCACACACGCCCGCCGACCTCGATGATGCCGAGCTGCCACACCGCGTTGACGTACGCGCCGTTCTCGTCCTTGCGGTCGTCGCTGAACTCCGGCGTCCAGGTGGTCGCCAGCGGTGCGCCCGCCGTCGTCTGCAGCACCGCGGCCGACGGCGCCGGGGTCGACGACTTCATCAGGAAGTAGCCGGAGAAGTACGCGCGGTCGCCCTGGGCGTTCGCGTCGACCGAGGCCGCCGTCCCGTTGAGGTTCGCGTTCCACGCGGTGTCGGGCTTGCCGGTGGCCAGCACGATACGGCCGCCGTTCCACGCGCCGCCCGTCGTCGGTGTCGTGCCGACGGAGGTCAGGTGCGTGAACGAACCGGCGACGTACAGGTAGCCGCCCTGCACGTCCAGGTCGCGGACGAAGGGGACCGCACCGGTCGCGCGGTGCTCGACCTTCACCTGCCAGCCCGAGAGCTGCCCGGTCGCAGGATCGAGGATCGCCAGTCCCGGCTGCGCCACCCCGTTCACGGTCGAGAACTGCCCGCCGATCGCCAGCCGGCCGTCCGGCAGCGCCTGCACCGACTTCACCTGTCCGTCGAGCTTCGGCCGGAAGGTCGGGACCCACGCGCCGGTGTGCACGTCGAACGCCGCCAGGTACGGCTGCGACGTCTGCCCCGCGCCGTCCTTGGTCTGCTGCACGTTCAGGAAGTTGCCGCCGACGAAGACCTTCCCGGCGACCTCACCGAAGTCCGAGACCTCGACGTTCGTCTCTCCGGACTGGCCGTTGGCGAGCCCCGAGACCCCCCACGACGTCTTCACGGCGTACGAGCTCGGGATCGACGGGAGCGTGCTCGCGGGCGTGCCCGTGGTCGGGACGGCACCGAAGTCGAGCGTCGACAGGGTGAGCTGCGGCCGCAGGAACACCTGGGCGAACGGCGTCGCGTACCCCTGCCCCGCCGGAGCCCACAGGTAGGAGGACGCGTCCGTCGTGCCGGTCACCGCCGAGCCGTACGCCCAGCCCATCCGGTAGCCGTGCGTGGCCCGCTGCGAGAACACGACGTTGTTCATGCCCGCGTCGTCGTTGAAGGCGGCGGTCACGCCACCGGTTCCCGTGGTGTCAATGCCGCCGCTGATGCCGAAGCCCCAGTCGGCGAGGTCGTGCTTCGCGCCGAAGGTCCACTCCCAGCGGTCGCTCTTCGCGAGCGAGAACCGCACCTCCTGCCAGGCATTGCCCGCGGCGTTGGTCGCGCGCCGCACGCGGATCCCGTCGGGCAGAGCATCGGGGCGGCCGTTGTTCAGCAGGCCGTCGACGGTCTTGGCGGGCAGCTCGGCCGGAGCGAACGCGGCCGTTCCCGTGGGCGTGTTCGCCACCTGATCCGGCGTGCCGAGACCGTTGTAGCTCTCCTTCCACGCCTCCCGACCCCGACCGACGAGCACCCACCCGCCGCCGTCGGTCGTCTGGTCGCAGTAGAACTGCTGCGGGTAGACCAGGCCCGGCGTCACCAGCCAGTACACGCCGTCCGCCGCCGCCGGGTTGTTCTGCTTGATCTCCCAGCACGACGCCGCCGCCGTCTCCTGCGTGCGCCCGTCCGGGCCCGAGGCGACCACCGCCGACGCCGCACCCGGCGTGAGCAGGGCGCCCACCACTGCGAGGGCTGCGATGGCAGCCCCCATGACCGCGCGGCCTCCCCAGGCGCGCGCGCGATTCCCCACGATGTTCATCTGTTGTTGTGTCTTTCTGGCTTCCGACATCAGCTCTCGCTGCGGACGCGCCGCCGCGGCACACTCCTGCCACGGCGAAACGCAGACACGACACTGCAGACTGCCGGACCGGATGCCCCAAACATCCGGACCGGATCGCTCCACCCCCGAGCGGACGTCCCCAGATCGTCCCTATGCCATGAGACGGGATCGGGAGCGTTCCATTACGCAGAGACACCCGTTCCGATCATGTGAAGTTCCTGCATGCCGCCGCCGGGACGCCCCGCCGAGCCTGTCCGCGACACACGGAAAGGGGCCGGCCACCGCGACGGTGACCGGCCCCTTCCGGCGAGCGCTCCTGTCTCGACTACCCCTTGGTAGACCCGGCGAGCAGGCCGCGCACGAAGTAGCGCTGCAGCGCGAAGAACACGATCAGCGGGATGATGATCGACACGAACGCACCCGCCGTGAGCAGGTACCAGTCGTTGCCGCGCGTCCCGGTGATCTCGGCCAGCAGCTTCGTGATCGGCGCGGCCGCTCCGTCGGCGAACACCAGCGCCACGAGCAGGTCGTTCCACACCCACAGGAACTGGAAGATCGCGACCGAGGCGATCGCCGGCATCGTCAGCGGCAGCACGACGCGGAAGAAGATCTGTCCGCGCGAGGCACCGTCCACGCGGGCCGCCTCGATGATCTCACCGGGGATCTCCGACATGAAGTTGTGCAGCAGGTAGATCGCCAGCGGCAGCGCGAACATCGAGTGCGCGATCCACACCTGCGCGTAGCCGTCCGACGCTCCGAGCGGCAGGGTCACCTGCAGACCGAACAGGTTGAGGCCGCGCGAGAACGAGCTGAGCAGCGGCACCAGCGCCATCTGGATCGGCACGATCTGGAGCGCGAACACGAAGATGAACAGGGCGTTGCGGCCCTTGAAGTCGATCCACGCGAACGCATACGCCGCCATGGCCGCGATCATGAGCGGCACCACGGTCGCCGGGATCGTGATGGCGATCGAGTTGATGAACGACTCGAGGATGGTCAGCTGCGTCGTGCCGGACTGCAGCACATCGACGTAGTTCTCCAGCGTGACCTGCGGGTTCGTGAAGAACGTCCACCATCCGGTCGACTGGATCTCGTCGCGCGGACGGAACGACGAGATGAACAGCCCGAGCGTCGGGATGGTCCACAGGACCGCGATGACGATCGACGCGGCGGATGCCCACGGACGGGACAGCTTCTTCCTGGCGCGTCCGGCGGCGCCGTCGAGGCCACCCCCGGTCGTGACGGCGCGCGTGCTGGCCGGGGTCTCGGTGCCTACGGTGTCGGTCATCGGATCTCCCGCTGCTTCTTGATCTGGCGCGCGTTGTAGATGACGATCGGCAGCACCAGGATGAACAGGATGACGGAGAGCGCGGCGCTGCGTCCCGCCTCGAACTTCGAGAACTGCGTGTACATCTCGTTCGCGAGCACCGACGTGCCGTAGTTGCCGGCGGTCATGGTGCGGACGATGTCGAACACCTTCAGCGAGGCGATCGAGATCGTGGTGAGCACGACGATGAGTGCCGGGCGGATCGCCGGTACGGTCACCGAGATGAACCGCTGCCACGCGTTCGCGCCGTCGAGCTCGGCGGCCTCGAGCAGCTCGGCCGGGACACCCTTGATGGAGGCCGACAGCACGACCATCGCGAAACCGGTCTGGACCCAGATGAGCACGACGATGAGGAACAGGTTGTTCCACGGCTGGTTCAGCAGCCACTGCTGCGGCGTCCCGCCGAACCACACCAGGATCTGGTTCAGCAGACCGATCTGCTCGAACTCCGGTCCGCGGTACTCGTACATGAACCGCCAGATGATGCTCGCGCCGACGAACGAGATCGCCATCGGCATGAACACCAGCACCTTGTAGATCTTCTCGCCGCGGGTCCTGTCGATGAAGACCGCGTACGCGAGACCGACGATCGTCGACACCGTCGGCACCAGCAGCACCCAGATGATGGTGTTGACGACCGAGGTGATGCCGTCCGACTGCGTGAAGATCCACACGTAGTTGGCGAACCCGACGAACGTGTTGCCCGAGGAGTTCCAGAACGAGGTGTACATGGTCTGGATCGACGGGAGGATGAGGCCGACGAGCAGGAGCAGCATCGCCGGAGCCATGAAGGCGACGAGCTGGATCAGGTAGCCCGCTCCATCGCGGGACCGGTAGTCCAGGAAGAAGAACACGGCGCCGACGAGGACCGCGACCCCCATCGCCCAGTAGTAGGAGTTGAAGAACCACATCACGGCGAGCGGGATGAGCAGGCACATCGCCAGCCGGATGATGGTGTACTGCGTGCCCCGGCGTGGAGCGATGTCCACGAGCAGCAGGATGATCGCCACGACCACCGCGAAGGCGATGACCACGGCGACGGCCTGCAGGATCGGCGGGAGCGAGCCGATCCATTGGAAAAAGACTGTCGCGTTCACGGATTCCCCTTACGTCACGCGGATCGGATCACGGCGCCCACGTCGATGTGGGCGCCGAGGGAGCAGAGGGGCCGCCCCTGGTGCGGGGCGGCCCCTCTTCCCCCGGGATCAGCTGGAGGGCCAGCCGGTCTCGATCTGCGTGAGCACCTCGTCCGTCGAGGTGCCGTTGACCCACGCGACCATGCCCTTCCAGAAGGTTCCGGCACCGACGGCACCGGGCATCAGGTCGGAGGCGTCGAAGCGGAACGTGGTCTCCGGGTCCTGCAGGATCTTGATGGTCTCCTGGAGGATCGGGTCCTTGGCGTTCGCCGGGTCGAGCCCGTTGTTGGCCGAGGTGACGCCGCCGAGGCTCACGCGGCTGTTGGCCCACTCGGGGCTGGACAGGTACGCGAGCACCTTCTGCGTGGCCTCGGACTCGCTGAACGCGCCGACGATCTCACCGGCGCCCGTGACGGCCGTGTCGCCCTCGGACTCGCCGGGGAGCATGAACGCCCACACGTCGCCGTCCTCGGCGATGTTCGTGCCCTCGGGGAAGAAGCCCGACAGGAACGAGGCCTGGTGCGTGAGCGCGCACTCGCCGGCGGCGAGCTTGGGTGCCACGTCGCCGAACGCGGTCGAGTTGATCGAGCGCACGTCGCCGAAGCCCGCGTTGACGTTGGCCGGGTTGAGCAGGATCTGTCCGACCGAGTCGAACGCCTGCTTGATCTGCGGGTCGGTGAACTTCACGTCGTTGGTGACCCACTGGTCGTAGACGTCGGGTCCGGACTGGCGCAGCACGTAGTCCTCGATCCAGTCGGTTCCCGGCCAGCCGGTCGCGGTGCCGGACTCGAAGCCTGCGCACCAGGCGGGCGTGCCCGTGGCGGCCTGGATCTTCTCGGTCAGCGCCGTCATCTCGTCGAGGGTCTTGGGGACCTCGACGCCCCACTCCGCGAACTTGGCGGGCGAGTACCAGATCCAGCCCTTGACGTTCGCCATGAGCGGGGCACCGTAGAAGGTGTCTCCGACCGTGCCGTAGTTCACCCAGTCTTCGGTCCAGTACTCGTTGGCGTTCTTCTCGACCTCCTCCGGGGCGGGCTTCAGGAAGCCGCGGTCGGCGAAGTCGGCGAACAGACCCGGCTGCGGGAAGATCGCGATGTCCGGCGGGTTGCCGCCCTGGGCGCGCGTGCCCAGCTGCGTCTCGAAGTCCTGGCTGCCCTCGTACTTGATGGTGATGCCGTTCTCGTCGGCCCAGTCCTTCCAGGACTCCTGGAGGAGTTCCGCCTCCGAGTCGACGATCGTGCCGTAGATCGTGACGGTGGCGTCGTCGCCTCCGCCTCCGGTGCTCGGCGCACCTCCCGGAGCCCCGCAGCCGGCGAGAGCGATGCCCGCGACGCCCATCAGGGCCAGCGGCACGACCAGCCGGGAACGCTGTGACAGAGCCATGTGAATTCTCCTCTTCGAGTACAGGGTCCCGCTGTCCGTCGCCAGCACCGGCGTCGATTAGGGAACCGATTCCAGGCCAACATACTGGCGGCCCGCTCCCCGCACAACACGCAAGGGTCACAAGCTCGCAACCATTCCGATGCACCGCCGCGTCGCGGATGGGAGCGCTCCCTCCGGATCAGTGTGGAACCGGTTCCTTTTCCACGGTCGAGCCGCTACGCTGTCACCCGGCGAGCCCGGGCGTCGCCGTCCCCACATCGAAGTGGACCCTGGTCGAGGAGGACCGATGAGCACGATCGCGGACGTCGCGTCGCGTGCCGGAGTGTCCAAGGCCACCGCGAGCCGGGCGCTGAGCGGACGCGGCTACGTGTCCGACGAGACGCGGCAGCGGGTCATGGACGCCGCAGACGACCTCGCCTACGTCGCCCACTCGTCCGCCACGAGCCTCGCGACCGGACGCACGCAGACCGTCGGCCTCGTGATGCCGCCCATCGACCGCTGGTTCTTCGCCGAGCTGCTCGCCGGGGTGCAGGAGTCGCTCCTCTCCGTGGACTACGACCTGTCGCTGTACGGCGTTCCCGAGGGGACGCAGACCAGGGAACGGCTGTTCGAGACCGTGCTGCCCGGTCGGAGGTTCGACGGCATCATCGCGGTGGGCATCCAGCCGAGCGCGCGCGAGCTCGAGCGGCTGCACCGCACGGGTCGCCCGCTGGTCAGCGTCGGGCCGTACAGCGAGGGATCGAGCGCGGTCTCGATCGACGACACCGCCGCCGCCCGCATCGCCACCGAGCACCTGATCGAGCTCGGCCACGAGGACATCGCGTTCGTGGGGGGCGCGACCGACGCCGCCGCACTGAGCTACGGCGATGCGCAGCGGCTCGAGGGGTACCACGGCGCGCTCCGCGCGGCGGGGCTGCTCGCCCACGCCCGCGTCGTCGGCGCGGCACCGACCATGCCCGGGGGCTATGCCGCGACCGCCGGGCTCCTCGGAGACCGGCGGAACCGGCCCACCGCGATCGTCGGAGTCTGCGACGAGGCGGCGATCGGGGCGATCATCGCCGCTCGACGCCTGGGCATCGCCGTGCCCACCGAGCTCAGCGTGGTCGGCATCGACGACCACGCCCATGCGGACATGTTCGCCCTCACCACGATCGGGCAGTCTCCCCGCGACCAGGGTCACGAGGCCGTGCGGCTGCTGATCCGACGGATGGCGGAGCCGGAGGCCCCCATCGAGCGGGTGACCGCCCCCTCGTCGCTCGTCGTGCGCAGCTCCACCGCACCACCCCGCTGAGCACCCCTCCCCGGACGCACGAAGGCCCCGGGCGGAACCCGGGGCCTTCGCAGAAGCGCTGGTGCGCTGGAATTACTTGAGGGTGACGGTCGCGCCGGCCTCTTCCAGAGCAGCCTTGGCCTTCTCGGCGGTCTCCTTGTTGGCGCCCTCGAGGACGGCCTTCGGAGCACCGTCGACGACGGCCTTGGCCTCGCCGAGGCCGAGCGAGGTGAGCTCGCGGACAGCCTTGATGACCTGGATCTTCTTGTCGCCGGCAGCCTCGAGGATGACGTCGAACGAGTCCTTCTCCTCCTCGGCAGCGGCCTCGCCAGCGCCACCGGCGGCACCGGCAACGGCGACGGGGGCAGCAGCGGTGACCTCGAACTTCTCCTCGAACGCCTTCACGAAGTCGTTCAGCTCGATGAGGGTGAGGCCGGCAAACTGCTCGAGCAGCTCCTCGGTGGTGAGCTTCGCCATGATGTATCTCCTAATAGATGGGGTGGTGGTGACGAGATCGCCGGTCGCTTACGCGGCCTCTGCGGTCTCCAGCTTTTCGCGAAGCGCGTCGATGGTGGCGGCAGCCTTGCCCATCGTCGCCTTCATCATTCCCGCGGCCTTCGCCAGCAGAACCTCACGGCTCTCGAGCGAGGCGTACGTGTTGACCTCGTCGGCAGAGAGGGCCTTACCCTCGAAGATGCCGGACTTGATCACCAGAAGCGGGTTGGCCTTGGCGAAGTCACGCAGAGCCTTGGCAGTGGCGACGAAGTCACCGTGCACGAACGCGACGGCCGACGGACCCTTGAGGTCGTCGTCCAGCGAGGAGATGCCGGCCTTGTTGGCGGCGATCTTGGTCAGCGTGTTCTTCACCACGGCGTACTCGGCGTCCTGACGGATGCTGTTGCGCAGCTGCTTGAGCTGGGCAACCGTCAGACCGCGGTACTCGGTCAGCAGGACGGCGTTCGAGTTCTCGAATGACTTCGTGAGCTCGGCGACCGATGCATCCTTCTGCGCCATGGTCACTCCTTGATGTGTACGAGGCGCCGCACGGTGGTGGGGCGCCGGCCTCCGACCCCCTGCAAAGAGAAGAGCTCCGGCGCAAGCGCACGGAGCTCGGAAGTTCGTGACACCTGCGCGGGCCCCTGCGGTGCAGAGCTTCGATCCTGCGTGCTTGCGCACACACGATGACCAGCGGTCTTCGGTTGCCACCCACTCTACCTCAGCGCGCGCCCCTCCCCAAATCCCCGGCGGCCGTGCGGGGACGCGGCGTGTGCAGGGAGGGAGCGTCGGCGGACGGGGTTAGGGTTTTCAGGTGACCCCCGAACTCCACGCCCGTATCGTCGCGGACTCTCGCGACCGGGTGGCGTGGATGCGGGCGCGGTCCCGCGGCATCACCGCGACCGACGTCGCCGGGCTCACGAGCGAGCGCTCCATCGCCCGTGCCGCCGACTCCAAGCTGGGCGGCGGCCCCCGCTTCGGCGGCAACGCGTACACCGACCACGGCCGACGGCGCGAGCCGGAGATCGCGGCCTGGGTCGCAGCCACGCACGGGATCCTCCCCTCCTCCGCGCTGTTCCGCGCCGAGGTGGAGCACCGCCACCTCGCCACGCCCGACGGGATCGCGGTCGACGCCGACGGGCGCATCCGCCTCGCCGAGATCAAGACCACGAACAAGGCGTTCCGCGGCATCCCGCGCACCTACCTGCGACAGGTCTGGTGGCAGCAGCACGTGCTCGGTGCCGAGCGCACGCTGTTCGTGTGGGAGGAGCACGTCGACTTCGCTCCGGTGCACGACGAGCCTCGCTGCGTGTGGATCGACCGCGACGACCGCGAGATCGCCAAGCTGGTCGACCTGGCCACCGCCCTGATCGACGAGCTGTACCGGCGCACCACGGGCCGCGACGTTCCCGCCCGCACGCAGGACGATTCCGCCAGCCGCCGCGAGCAGCTGCGCGAGCGCGACCTCTTCCGCGCCCTCGCCCTCGCCGACTGAACGCCGCACCGCCGGCACGACCTCACGTGCAGGTGTTGTTGCCCCCGAGCCCCAGCAGTCCGCCCACCGACAGCGTGCGGGTCGCCGCGGGCGACACCCAGGCCGTGCCGGGCAGGACGGCCTCGACCCGCACCGTGTTCGACGAGCCGAGCAGACTCCCCAGCAGCGTGCTGAGCACACCGGAGCTGATCGTCGCGGAGTAGGAGTAGGGGCCGCTGCCGCTCTGCGTCACGTTCGCGTTGTCGACCGCGACGTTGTTGATCGACAGTCGCTGCTGCGGCTTGAGGTATCCGGAGCTCCACGTGATCGTGAAGCCCGTGAACGTGCCGAGCAGGTTGGTCACGCTGCACGAGGTGATCGTGGGCGTCGTCAGCTGCGACGCGGTGAACGACCCCGCCGCGTACTCCGGGTCGGTGAACCGCGCCTCGGTCGGCTGCACCGCGGGCAGCAGCGCCACGCCGACCAGGACCCCGACCCCGAGGACACCGGCGATCGTGCGCCGCCACGGCCGTGTCATCCTCGCCCCTCCCCGCGCTCTCCTCCGCGACGCCCCCGCGCCACGAGAGCCCCGGTCAGCAGCAGTCCGCCGCCCACCGCCGCCAGCGGCAGCCACGGCGACGGACCCGTGACCGCGAGCGCACCGTCGGAGCCCACCGCCGCGCTCTCGCCCGCGCCGTGAGCCAGCACGCGCACCTCGGTGCTGCCGGAGCCGTCCGCCGGGTCGAGCGCGATCGTCAGCCGCAGATGCGCGGTCTCGGTGTCACGCATGGCCGTGAGCGGCACCTCGGCGCCGTCGCGCGGGACGCTCCAGTCCGTCCGCAAGACCGTCGCCCCCGCCGGGCACACCGCGTCCTGCCACGGCTCCGCGCACAGGGCGATGTCGAGCCGCAACCGAGCCGACCCGGACGCGCTCACGCCGAGCCGCACGACCCCGGGATCCGGCGCGTCGGCGCTCACCTGCACGTCCCACTGCACCGGCCGGTCGGGTCGCAGGTCGCGGGCGGCGTCCCAGTCCGCGACCGAGACCAGGCGCAGCACCTGGCCCTGCACCACCTCGGTGGAGGGGGCAGCGACCGCCGCCGCCGGTGCCGCAAGGGCCAGGCAGACGGGCAGCGCCAGGACCGCGAGCGCGACGCGGGGCCTCACGGCGGACCGCCCTCGGTGCGAGCGCGTCGCGGCGACCGCGGCCAGAAGGCCCACACCACCAGCGCGGTCGCGGCCACGGTCATGCCGCCGAGCACGACGGGATGCCCGAGTGCGACGATCACGGTCGCCAGGCCCGGCACCGCGAACAGCACGGTGCGCACGGAGGTCACGGTGTACGGAAACGGGTCGTCGACCGCGTTCGCATCGCCCCGCAGCGTCAGCACGCGCTCCCCCGCCGCGGCGCCCGGTTGCACCGCGGTCACGCGGTGGGTCACGGGCAGGTCGCCTGGGCGGTCGACCGTCACGACGTCACCCACCTCCACCGCCGCGGCAGGGACCCGCTGCACCACGGCGACCGATCCGGCCGGGATGGTCGGCGACATCGAGCCCGTGCGGAACAGGATGAGCGTGATCTGCGCCGTGGCCGCCAGCAGCACCAGCACGATGCACACGACGCCCGCGGCGGCGGCGAGCCACAGCAGCGCATCGCCCAACGCGCGCGCGAACCCGAGGCGCCGGGTGGGGTGCTGCGCCCGCGCCCCCGCTTCCCCGCTCTGCTGCGCGCGCGCCTCGCGGCGGGTGAGTGCCGTCACGACCCCTCCTCTCGCTCGTGCCCCGCGGCGGCTACGACGACGTGCCCTGGATCTGCCATGTCTGGGTCATCGCCAGGCCCTGCGCGGTGTTCGGCGCCGTCGTCGGCAGCGTCACCGCGAAGCAGTAGTTCACGACCGATGCGCCGTTCGCGGACACCGCCTGCGTCGAGGCGCCGCCGGCCGTGAGCGCGGAGCCGTCCGCGACCACGGCGGTGCCGCCGGGGTAGGTCGCCGCGGAGCACGTGGTCCCGGCGATCGCACGCACCCCGTAGGTGAGCGACGACGCGAGACCCGTGCCGCCCGGCGTCCCGGCCGTGAGCTGGAGCACGCCGGCGACCGAGGGCGACGCGGTCTTGACGCTGAACAGCGCATACGTCGTGGTGCCGGGCGCCATGGCCGTGGGCGGGAGCTGGAAGTTCAGGGCGGCCGCCGTCCCCGTGGTCGCGTGGCTGGAGAACGTGACGCCATCGGTCGCCCCGACGAGGTCGAACCGGCCGGCCGTGAACGTGGCCGAGCCGAACTCCGAGTCGTTCCAGGCGGCGAGTGTCGCGGTCGCCCCGATGCCGAGCACCAGGCCGCCCGCCAGGAGGGCTCGGAGGCGGCGGGAGCGGAGCCGGATCCTCTCCCGCCGCTGCCTGCGGGTACCCATGGCCCGCTCAGCTCGTCGACGTGGCCGTGAACTCCCAGGTCGCGTTCGTGACCAGGCCGGGTTCGAGCGCGGCGGCGGCCGTGACCGCGACGCACAGCTGCACGGCGGTGCCCGGGGTGGCGGCGGAGGCTCCTTCGGTGAGCGTCACGGCGGTCACGCCCGTCTGTGCGTCGAGCGTGGCCCCGGAGGCGACGGCGGTTCCGGTCGCGCTGGCCGCGTTGCAGGTGGCGCCGGGAGCGAGCGGGTAGATCGCGTAGGACAGATGATCGGTGTTGGAGCTCGCCGCGGGATCCGCGGTCGTGCCCGCCGCGACGAGGCTGGCCCCGGTGGTCGTGCCGGCCGCGAGACGCACCCAGAAACCCGCGTAGACGGTGTCGCCGGGCGACATGTTGCCGACGACGCCGGCGGGGAGCGTGAACGCGAGGGTGGCGGCCGTGTTGCCGTCGTCGACGTTGTGGTCGGTGAAGGCCGTGCCGTCGGTCGAGCCCTCCAGGTTGAACGAGCCCGCGGTGAACGTTCCGGTCGCGAACTCGGAGTCGTTCCACGCGGCGAGCGTGACCGCCGCTCCCACTCCGAGGACGAGTCCTCCTGCCAGGACCGCGCGGACCTTTCGCCGGGTCGTGGTCGTCGCCATGTCGTTCCCCCTCCGTCTTCGATCTCGGGGAACGCCGGCGAGCGGAACTCGGAGGATTCTCCCGCGTCCTCGCATCCTCTCCGAGCCCCTCGGACCAGACAAGGCGGATCCGCGCGCAGCCGTGGCACAATCCGCGCAGCCGGGGATCGTCCTGTCAGCGGCGCGACCGGCGGGCGGGCGCGACCGGGGCGAGCACCCGCCGCGCCTCGTCGGCCACCTCGGCGGCGATGGTGTCGAGCAGCGTCGACCGCAGGTTCCACTGCTGCCAGTACAGTGCGACCTTCAGCGTCGGACCCCCGAGCGCGACCAGTCCGGGCGTCTCCTGCAGCCGCGGGACCATCCCCCAGCCGAGGCCGAGCGACACCGCGATCGCGTAGTCGTGGGACGCGGGGACGTAGTGCCGCGGCACGCCCTGCTGCGTGACGGACATAGCCGCGAGCCACTCGTGCTGCAGCGTGTCGCGACGGTCGAAGTCGACGAAGGGCGCGCGGGCGAGAGCGGCGGCGCTCACCCCCTCGGCGAACCACCGGTCCGCGAAGCCCTGCTCCGCCATGGCGCGATACTCGAGCACCCCGAGAGGTGCGACCGAGCATCCGGCCACCGGGGTCTCCTCGCTCGTCACCGCGGCCATCACCGTGCCGGATTCCAGCAGCCGGGCGGTGAAGTTCTGATCGTCCCGGTGCAGGTCGACGTCGATGTCGTGCGTGGCGGAGAGTCGTGCCATCGGCGCGAGGAACCACGTCGCCATCGAGTCGGCGTTCACGGCGAGCGGAACGACGATGCGCCGCTCGGAGCCGTCGTCGCCGATGCCCACCCCGGCGAGCGCGTCGTGCTCCAACAGCGCCACCTGCCTGGCCAGTCGCACCACCGCCTCACCGGCCTCGGTGAGCCGCGCGGGCTTGCTGCGCACGAGCAGGATGCGCCCCAGCTGTTCCTCCAGGCTCTTGAGCCGCTGGCTGACCGCGGACGGCGTGATCCGGAGTCGGCGCGATGCCGCGTCGAGAGTGCCTTCGTCGGCGACGGCGGCCAGGGTCGCGGCGAGCTCCGGATCGATCCTCACATCAGTGATGCTAATGGTTCGGAAGGAATCTTCGCTTTCTCTGATGGCAGTCGCTTCCTAGGCTGGTGCCATGCTCACCGTCCTCGCCGGTCTCGGACTCGGCCTCTCCCTCATCGTGGCCATCGGCGCCCAGAACGTCTTCGTCCTGCGCCAGGGCATCCGGCGGGAGCATGTGCTGGCGGTCGTGATCGTGTGCGCCGTCTCCGACGCCGTGCTGATCGCCGCCGGTGTCGCCGGGCTGGGCTTCCTGCTCCAGGCTGCGCCGTGGCTCGTGGTCGTCGCCCGGGTTGCCGGGGCGCTGTTCCTGTTCGGCTACGGGCTGCTCGCGGCACGGCGCGCCTGGCGCGGCGGTGAGGTGCTGGCGGTCGATGCGTCCTCCCCCGCCGTCGGAACGGGGACCGGTCGATCGGCCGGCGGCACCGCGACCGCCACCCGGAGCGGAACACGTCTGGCCCCCGTGCTCCTCACCGTCCTCGCGCTCACCTGGCTCAACCCGCACGTGTACCTCGACACCGTCCTGATGCTCGGGTCGATCGCCGCGACGCACGGCGAGCAGCGCTGGCTGTTCGCCGCCGGGGCCATCCTCGCCAGTGTCCTGTGGTTCACGGCCCTCGGTTTCGGGGCACGCTACCTCGGGCGCTGGCTGCGCACCGAGCGGTCGTGGCGCGTTCTCGACGCGGTGATCGCCGTGATCATGGTCGCGCTCGCCGTGAGCCTGATCCTCCCCGTGTTCGGCGGCTGATCCGGCTCAGGCTCCGTCGATCTGCGCCAGCCGCGCCCGCACCAGTGCGCGCAGCGTCTGCTCCGGGATCGGATGCTCCGGCTGGAAGCGGATCGTCCCCTTGTCCACGCTGGCGCCGGGATGATCGGCCAGCGCCGCCGCCACGGCCGCGACCGCGTCGGGGCTGAAGGGATACACGCCGATGTGCTTCTTGGCGCGCATCACCGACAGCAGCGGTCTGCCCCCGTGGACGAGGGCGGGCATGCCGTAGCCGGTGCCCTGCTCGGCATCCGGCTCCTCCTCCCGCGCGATCGCGTACACGCGGTCGATCGCCGCGCGGTCCGCGGGGGCGAGCCCGGTCAGGTAGTCGTCGATGGTTCCCACGACCGCATCCTGTCACCGATCGGCGGCGCGCACGAGCCCCGGGTCTCAGGCGCCGTCGAGCGGGCGGAGGATGCGCGTGAGGAACCGCTGCGTGCGCTCGTGTCGCGGGGCGCGGAAGATCTCGGCCGGCGGCCCCTCCTCGACCACCACCCCACCGTCCAGGAACAGGACGTGGTCGGCGACCTCGCGCGCGAAGCTGAGCTCGTGCGTGACGACCGCCATGGTCCATCCCTCGTCGGCGAGCTCCTTGATCACCAGCAGCACCTCCCCGACGAGTTCGGGGTCGAGCGCACTCGTCGGCTCGTCGAACAGCAGCAGGTCGGGCTTGAGAGCGAGAGCACGCACGATCCCCACGCGCTGCTGCTGCCCTCCCGAGAGCTGATGCGGACGGGCGTCCGCCTTGTCCGCCAGGCCCACCCGGTCGAGCAGGGCCAGGGCCTCGGCCACGACCTCCGCCCTGGGCCGCCGCTGCACACGCCAGGGCCCCTCGATCACGTTCTGCAGCACCGTCAGATGCGGGAACAGGTTGTGGTGCTGGAACACCATCGCGGAGCGATCGCGCAGGGCGAGCCGCTGCTGCTTCTGCGCGCGAGGCCGCGGCCGCTCGGCGGGGGCGAAGTCGAGCTCGGGCCCGCCGTCGACCGTGATGGTGCCGGCGTCCGGCGTCTCGAGGCCGTTGAGCGCGCGCAGCACGGTGGTCTTCCCCGAGCCGCTCGGGCCGATGAGCACCAGCACCTCTCCGCGGTGCAGCGTCAGGTCGATCCCGCGCAGCACCTCGGTGTCGCCGAAGCTCTTGCGCAGTCCGCGGGCGGACAGCAGCGGGACGGGCGTCTGGTCAGTGGGCGACACGGCGGTCGAGCCTCCTCTCCAGGGCGCTCTGGCCGAACGACAGCACCAGGCAGAACACCCAGTACACCAGCGCCGCGGCGAGGTAGATCACCATGAACTCGAGGGTCGTCGCCGCGATCTGCTGCGCGACCTTGAACAGCTCCGTCACCAGGATCAGCGACGTGAGCGAGGTGTCCTTCACGAGCGAGATGAACGTGTTCGACAGCGGGGGCACGGACACCCGTGCCGCCTGCGGCAGGATGATCCGCGTGAGCGTGCGGGTGCGGTTCATCCCGACCGTGTACGCCGCCTCCCACTGCCCCTTCGGCACCGACAGGATCGCGGCCCGCACGACCTCGGCTCCGTAGCCGCCCACGTTGAGCGACAGCGCGATGATCGCACTCGGCCATGGGTCGAGCGTGATGCCGATCGACGGCATCCCGTAGAAGATCACGAACAGCTGCACCAGCATGGGCGTGCCGCGGATCACGGAGATGTAGAAGCGCGCGACTCCCGCCACCACCGGATGCACCGAGATCCGCATCAGCGCGACCCCGACCGCGATCAGCAGCCCCAGCGCGAACGACACCAGCGCGAGCGGCACCGTCGCCGTCAGGCCCGCCCAGGCGATCGGCCAGAGCGAGTCGAGGAACAGCTGCCAGGGGTTCGCCATCGGTTACTGCGAGACGTCCTCGCCGAAGTACTTCTCGCTGATATCCGCCAGGGTGCCGTCGGCGCGCAGCTCCTCGAGAGCGCCGTCCACGGCCTCGACGAGCGAGGTCTTGTCCTTCGTGAACACGAACGCCTGCTCGCCGGCGTCCTCGGTCTCCGCCGCGATCTTCAGCCCCGTCGGGCTGTTCGTGGTCTCGTAGTCGAGGAACGTCAGCTTGTCGTTCACGGTCGCGTCCACACGGCCCTGACGCAGCAGCTCCACGGCCTGCGCCCAGCCCTCGACGGCCTCGACCTTGGCGCCGGAGTCGGTCGCCAGCTCGTACCAGTTGCTGGTGAGCGACTGGGCCGTGGTCTTGCCGGCCAGGTCGTCGAACGAGCTGATCGAGTCGTCGTCCTCGGCCACCACGATGACGCCGGGCGACACGGTGTAGGGCGCGCTGAAGAGGTACTTCGCCTCGCGCTCGTCGTTGATCGAGACCTGGTTCGCGATCACGTCGAAGCGGCCGGCGTCGAGACCGGCGAAGATCGCGTCCCACTGCGTCTCCTGGAACTCCACCTCGAGGCCCAGCTTGTCGGCGACGGCCTGGATGATCTCGACGTCGTAGCCGGTCAGGTCGCCCGAGCCGCCGTCGTCGTGGAAGCTGAACGGGCGGTAGGTGCCCTCGGTCGCGACCGTGAGCGTGCCGTCCTTCACCAGGCCGAAGTCGGAACCCGCGGTGCTCTCCGCACCGGACGTGCTCGCGGGCGTGGTGGAGCCGCTGCAGGCGGTGAGCGCCGCGGCGGCGACGACGAGTGCGGTGACGGCGATGAGACGACGGGACATGGACCCTCCTGGGGTGAGAGGCGCGGTGCGAGTTTACGCGACCGGCGCGGGACCTCCCCACAGTACGTGCCGTCGCGGGATCCCCCGCATCCGATGACGCTCCGTGTCGACGCGGGGCGGAGGACGCGAAACGCCCCCGGGCGGAACCCGGGGGCGTTTCGGTGAGTCAGGCTCAGATGGCGTTGACGTCCAGCGGGATGCCGGGGCCGAACGTGGTCGACACCGCACCCTTCTGGATGTAGCGGCCCTTCGCGCTCGACGGCTTGAGGCGGACGATCTCCTCGAGCGCTGCGCCGATGTTCTCGTTCAGCTGCTCGGCGGTGAAGGACGCCTTGCCGACGACGAAGTGCACGTTGGCGTGCTTGTCGACGCGGAACTCGATCTTTCCGCCCTTGATCTCCTCGACGGCCTTGGCCGGGTTCGGGGTCACGGTGCCGGTCTTCGGGTTCGGCATCAGGCCACGCGGACCCAGCACCTTGCCGAGACGACCGACCTGGCCCATGAGCTCCGGGGTGGAGACGGCCGAGTCGAACGCGGTCCAGCCGCCGGCGACCTTCTCGATGAGCTCGGCGCCGCCGACCTCATCGGCACCTGCGGCGATCGCGGCCTCGGCCGCGGGGCCCGTGGCGAAGACGATGACGCGGGCGGTCTTACCGGTGCCGTGGGGCAGGATGACGGTGCCGCGCACCATCTGGTCGGCCTTGCGGGGGTCGACGGCGAGCTTCAGCGCGACCTCGACGGTCGAGTCGAACTTCGCCGAACCGGTCTCCTTCGCGAGCGCGACGGCCTCGGCGGGCGTGTAGAAACGGTCTGCCTCGATCTTCTCGGCGGCAGCCTTGTAAGCCTTGGACTTGGTAGCCATGATTATTCTCCTCAGCCCTCGACCGTGATGCCCATGGAACGGGCGGTGCCGGCGATGATCTTCGAGGCGGCCTCGATGTCGTTCGCGTTCAGGTCGGCCTGCTTCTGCTCGGCGATCTGACGGACCTGGTCCTTGGTGATCTTGCCGACCTTGACGGTGTGCGGGGTGGCCGAGGCCTTCTGCACGCCGGCGGCCTTCTTGATGAGCTCCGCCGCGGGCGGGGTCTTCAGGACGAAGGTGAAGCTGCGGTCCTCGTAGACGGTGATCTCGACGGGGATGACGTTGCCGCGCTGCGACTCGGTCGCGGCGTTGTACGCCTTGCAGAACTCCATGATGTTGACGCCATGCTGACCGAGCGCGGGGCCGATCGGCGGCGCCGGGTTGGCGGCACCGGCGTTGATCTGAAGCTTGATCAGGCCGGTCACCTTCTTCTTCGGTGCCATTCTCTTTCCTTTCCTCGAGGCGGATGCGGACACCCGCTTCTCCCACGGACCCGGCATCTCCGGGTCGTGGTCGTCAGCGCGCACGCCGAAGCGGCGCACAAACCATAAGAGTCTACCGCATCCCGCACCCCACTTCCGCGCGGGGTCAGGGGTCGCGGTACTGCTCCGCGATCCGCTGCCCGAGCTCGCGCAGGGCTGCGCGCACCTCGACGGGTTCGAGCACTTCCACGGCGCCCGTCCACCCGGCGAGCTGCTCGGCCAGAGCGTCCGCACGGTGGGCCCGCACCTCGATCAGTCCCTCGTCGGCATCCATCACCGCGGCCTGGCGCCCGAAGCGGTCGAGCACCGCGCGCACGGCCCAGGCCTCCGCGCGGATCACGGCGCGCGCCTCGCCCCGCAGCCCCTCGACCGTCTCGACCATCCGCTCCCACGCGGCAGGCGCGTCGAAGCCATCCGGCCCTTCCCCCCGCTCGTCGGTGAGGGCGAGATCCGCGATCCGGTCGACCCGGTACGTGCGCAGCCGGTCCACGTCGGCCCCGCCGTTCCGCCCCGGCGCCGCGAGCAGATACCACCGCGGACCGCGGCTGCCGACCACGAGCGGCACCACCTCGACCGGCCGCCCGGCGTCGCCGTAGCCGAAGCGCACCCGGCGGCGCGCAGCGATCGCCCGCTGCAGCTCCGACACCGCCGGCCGCTCCGGCGCATCATCGGGTTCACCCCAGGGCGCATCCCGCACGGTCGACTCCGCCACCCGCTGCGCGCCCTCGCGGAACGGTTCCGGCACGGCACGCATGAGCTTGCGCACCGCGGCCGTGTGCTCCGGCGCGGCGGTGCGGCTCTGGCTGAGCGCGACCAGCAACGACGTCACCTCGCTCTCGGTCAGTCCCGTGAGATCGGTCCGGGCCCCTCCGATCAGGCGCCACCCGCCGCCGCGCCCCCGAGACGGATAGAGGGGCACACCCGCCATGGCGAGCGCCTCCAGGTCGCGGCGCGCGGTGGGCACCGAGACCTCCAGCTCGGCGGCCAGTTCCGCGGCGGTGATCCGGGGACGGCCCTGCAGGAGCAGCAGAGCCTGGACCAGGCGATCGGCACGGATCGGGAACCTCTTTTCCGAAGTGATCAGAAGGTGATCACTTCACGGTCGAGCATAGAACGAAAGCCGTTCCCACCGAAGGAGAAGATCCCATGTTCCGTGGTCTCGCCAACCTCAACCTCGTCGCCGAGGACATGCCCGCCGCGATCGACTGGTACGCGCGCGTGTTCGACGCCGCGCCGTACTTCACCCGCCCCGAACAGGGGACCCCGCAGTACGCCGAATGGCGCTTCGGCGACGACGACGACGAGTTCGCGCTGATGGACGCCCGCTTCCGCCCCGCCCTGCCGCAGCCGGGAGGCGCGCTCGT
The DNA here is from genome assembly GCF_004794315.1 of Microbacterium sp. PF5. Lineage (NCBI taxonomy): Bacteria > Bacillati > Actinomycetota > Actinomycetes > Micrococcales > Microbacteriaceae > Microbacterium > Microbacterium sp. PF5. The sequence goes on from NZ_SSDQ01000166.1 coordinate 21,040, forward strand.
GAGCCTGCACGTCGACGACATCCACGCCGAGATGGACCGCCTCGCAGCCCTCGGCGCCACCCCGTTCGACCCCGTCACCCAGCGCGGCGAGGGGTGGTGGTCGGCGTCGGTCAGCGACCCGTTCGGCAATCTCCTCGGCCTGATCCAGAGCCCGCACTGGGCCGCACAGCACGCGGGCTGACCGACGGGTGCGGGGAGCCCCGCGGCCGCACGCAGAACGCCCCGCCGGATGAGCCGGCGGGGCGTTCTGATGACAGCAGTGTCAGATCATCTTGGTGACCTGGTCGAACGACAGCTCGACCGGCGTCTCGCGCTCGAAGAGCGAGACGAGGACCGTGAGCTTGCCGCTCTCCGGCTTGATCTCGCTGATCGAACCGGGAAGACCCGCGAACGAGCCCTCCTTGATCGTGATGGTCTCGCCCACCTCGAAGTCGACCTCGGCCGGCAGCGGACGGGCCACGGCGACGCCGCCCTTCGCCGCGATGTTCTTGGCGGTCGGGACGTCCTTCACCTCGACGAGCGACTTCAGCATGTTGAAGGCCTCTTCGAAGCGCAGCGGCGTCGGGTTGTGGGCGTTGCCCACGAAGCCGGTGACGCCGGGGGTGTGGCGCACGACCGACCAGGTGTCCTCCGTGAGCTCCATGCGCACCAGCACGTAGCCGGGGATGCGCACGCGGGTGACCATCTTGCGCTGGCCGTTCTTGATCTCGACCACGTCTTCCATCGGGACCTCGACCTGGTAGATCTCGTCCTCGACCTCGAGCGTCGACTTGCGCTGCTCGATGTTGGCCTTCACCTTGCGCTCGAAGCCCGCGTACGAGTGGATGACGTACCACTTGCCGGGGAGCATGCGCAGGTCCATGCGGAAGGCCTCGTAGGGGTCCTCCTCGGACTCGGCGTCCTCCTCCTCGGACTCGGCTGCGGGACGGTCGTCCTCGCCGTTCACGTCGGGACCGTCGTACGGGGTGACCTCGTCGGCCGCCTCGGCCTCCTGCTCGGCGGCCTCCTCGGCCACGGAATCGTTGAGGACCTCGGCGGCGGCCTCGGACTCCGCCGCTTCGTCCAGGTTGAGAGCGTCGTTCACGATCGCGTCCGCCTCCGGGTCGTCGATGTCGATGTCGATGTCGTCCGTGTCGTCCTCGCCGTCCTCGTCTTCGACGTGGACCGCGACGTGCTCGGCAGAGGTGACCGAGAACTCCTCAGCGGCGAGCACGTTGCCCTCCTGGGCCTCGTCCTCCTCGCTGGACTGCTCTGCGGCGGTCGCCCAGTCGGCGTCGTCGGAATATCGTTCAGACACGTTGCTTCTTCTCCATAGCTGCGGCTGCCGCCGCGGGGGTCATCAGCCAGGGATACCGAACACGTAGTGGGTCAGGAGCCCGAAGACGTAGTCGAGACCGTAGACGATGCCCATCACGATCACGACGAAGACGAGCACCACACCCGTGAACTTGAACAGCTCCTTGCGGGTCGGGGTGACGACCTTGCGCAGTTCGGCGATGACCTGGCGGATGAACAGGGCGATGCCCCCGAAGAACCGGGAGAAGGGGTTGCCCTTCTTCTGGCGCGTGGCGCCGGCCGCGACGACCTCGCCGCGCGGTTCGTCCTGATCCATCCTGAATGTACCTTTCGTGTGCCAGCGTTGCACTGACGCGCAGGGCGGACAGGAATCGAACCTGCAACCTGCGGTTTTGGAGACCGCTGCTCTGCCAATTGAGCTACCGCCCTAGAGACCCGGAGGCCTCGGGGTGCCCTCCCATCCCCGCGCTGCGCCGAGATCCGAAGACCCGAGGCACGGCGAAAGAATGCAGAGAACAACTGCTCCACAAGCATACGGCATCCGCCCGACGGTGCCGAACCGGGCTCGATATACGGGTTGTTGCTAGGCTCGGCGAGCGGATGCCGGCGAGAAGGGGCGCGTGTGGGTGGGGATGTGCAGCAGTTCCAGGTGGATCTGCGCGGAGTCGTCGATCTGCTGAGCAGGCACATCTACTCGAGCCCCCGCGTCTACCTGCGCGAGCTGCTGCAGAACGCCCGCGACGCGATCACCGCCCGTCACGAGGTCGACGGCGGCGGCGGGCGCATCCGCATCACGCCGCTCACCGCGCAGACCGGCGAGTTCGTGCTCCGCGACGACGGCGTCGGCCTGACCGCCGCCGAGGTCGCCGACCTGCTCGCCACGGTCGGCCGCAGCTCGAAGCGCGACATCTTCGACCTCCCCCGCAGCGACTACCTCGGGCAGTTCGGCATCGGACTCCTCAGCTGCTTCATGGTCGCCGACACCATCGTCATCCGCTCGCGCAGCGCCCGAGGCGGCGCGGCCGTGGAGTGGACGGGCAGCGCCGACGGCACGTTCCAGGTGGTCGAGCTCGACGACGACCTCCCGGTCGGCACCAGCGTGCACCTCGTACCGCGGTTCGACGCGGACGAGCTGCTCCGGCCCGCCGCCGTGCACGAGCTCGCCACCACGTTCGGCGAGTTCCTCCCCGTGCGGGTCACGATCGACACCGGCGCCGGAGACGTCGACATCACGCGCGAGCCGCCGTTCCTCTCCCCCGCCGACGACCCCGAGGCGGCCGTCGCCTACGGGCGGGACCTGCTCGGCGCGAACCCCCTCGACGTGATCGAGCTCGGCGAACCGGGGACAGGCACGCGCGGTCTCGCCTACGTGCTCCCCTACGCACCCCCGCCCGGCGCGCGCCAGGCCACCCGCATGTACCTCGGCCGCATGCTGCTGTCCGAGCGCGTGGACGACGTGCTGCCCGACTGGGCGTTCTTCGTGCGGGCGGTCGTCGACTCCACCGGCCTCGCCCCCACCGCGAGCCGGGAGTCCCTCGTGGAGGACACGGCCCTGGAGCACGTGCGCGAGCAGCTCGGCGCGGGGATCCGCCGCTGGGTGCTCGAGCTCGGACTGCGCGAGCCGCACCGCCTCGCACAGTTCGTGGCGGTGCACGAGGTCGGTCTCAAGTCGCTCGTGCGCCACGACGAGGAGCTGGCGCGGTTCATCACCCGGTGGCTCACCGTCGAGACCACGCACGGCACGCTGCGCATCGGCGACCTGGTCGAGCGCTACCCGCACATCCGCTACGCGCAGACCGTGGACGAGTTCCGCCAGGTCGCCGGGATCTCGCCCGGCGATGAGGTGCTGGTCAACGGCGGCTACCTGTACGACGCGGACCTCGTGCGCCTGCTGCCCGAGCTCTACCCCGCCGTCACCGTGGAGAAGGTCGACGTCGCCGGCGAGCTCGACCGTCTCGATCCCCCGCCCCTGGACGACCGCGACGCCGCCGTGGCGCTCGAGACCCGCGCGGGGGCCGTGCTCGCCGCCTCCGACTGCGCCGTCGTCGTGCGCTCGATCGACCAGCCCGCACTCACCGGGCTGTACGTCGCCGACCCCGAGGTGCTGCGCGCGATCGACCGCGGCCGCACCAGAGGGGTCGCCGGGGCACTGTGGGGCGGCGTGCTCGACCGCATCGACCAGACGCTGTCCGCCGCCCGCGACGACGACCTCACCGCACGGCTGTGCCTGAACTGGTCCAACCGCGTGGTGCGCGCCCTGGTGCGCGTCGAGGACGACGCCGTGTTCGCCCGCACCGTGCAGCTGCTCTACATCCAGGCGCTCCTCGCCGGCCACCATCCGCTCCGTGACGCCGACCGGGCGCTCATGACCAGCGCGCTGGCCGACCTCGTCTCGCTCTCCGCCGGCATCGAGGGGGACTCCCTCCCCTTCGGCGACGCCCGCTGACACTCCACCGAAAGGCTCCCATGGCACGTCCGAAGAAGCGCTTCCAGCAGCTCATCGAGGAGATCGACCGCACCCCGTGGGGTCCGGAGGAGCAGGCCCTCGTCGCGGAGGCCGTGGCCCTCGCCGTCGAGCTCGGCGACGAGCGCCTGGAGTACGAGGCCCGCATGCGGCAGACCGCCTCGGCCAACATGGTCGGCGCCACCGACGTGATGCTCAACTCCTTCGCGTGGTGCCTCGCCCACCACGACGCCGACCCGCAGCGCTTCCCCGCCGACCTCGACAACGGCGGTGCCGACCTCATGTGGCAGTTCAAGTGGATGGCCTCGTCGCTGCGGTCGTCCCCCGCGTTCTCGCAGGAGCAGATCGCCGCCGTGCTCGACGACATGGAGGCCCACTACCGCGCCGCGGGCCTCGGCCTCAGCGGCGTGCTCACCGCCCGGTTCGAGGACGCGTGGGACGCCGGCCGGATGGACGACGCCGAGGCGCTGCGCGTGCAGCTGGAGGCCACACCCCGCGACGACCACAGCCACTGCGACGCCTGCGGCCGCAGCCAGTTCGCGGGCTTCTTCGCCGACACCGACCGCGACGCCGACGCCATCCGCCTGGTCGAGGAGATGATCGAGGGCGGCTTCTCGTGCGGCGAGGAGCCCGAGCACGCGCTCTCCCGCGTCCTCCTCCCCTACCTCCGCGCCGGACGCCTGGAGGACGCGAAGACCGCCCACCTGCGCAGCTACCGCCTCGCGAAGGACAACCCCGACAACCTCCGCATCGTCGCCAACAACATCGTGTTCGCGGCCGTCACCGGCAACGAGGCGCGTGCCCTCGCCCTGATCGAGCGGCACATCGGATGGCTCGCGCACGACGGCCTGAACGTCGACGCGCACTTCGCGGCCCTCACCGCCTTCGCCGTCGCACTGGACAGGGTCGTGGCGACCGGGCACGGCGACACCCCCGTCCGCGGTGCGGACGCCCCCGCCCTCGTCGGGCTCTTCGGAGAGCACGACGGCGCGTGGACCGCGGCCGAGCTCGCCACCGCCGCCTGGACGGCCGCCGAGCGCATCGGCGCGCAGTTCGACGAGCGCGACGGAACGGACGGGCACGCGCGGAGCCTCGCCCGCTCGCGCCGCCTGGCCGACGAGAGCTGGGACGTGCCGATCCGCTCCGACGCCTTCGTCGCCACCGCACCGGCCACGACCCCGACGGACGCGGACGGCTGGTTCGACCGCGCGATGCAGCTCGCCCAGTTCGGCGCCGAGCACGAGACGCTCGACGCCCTCCCCCGTGCGCTCGAGGTGACCGACCCCGGCAAACGCGCACAGCTGCTGTCGCTGCGCCTGGGGATCCTCGTGGCGCTCGACCGCATCGAGGAGGCGGAGCAGGTGCTGCCCGAGCGCATCGCCGCGCTGCGCGACGCCGGCCGCGACGTGCAGGCCGAGCTGGAGCTGCGCCTCGGCCTCGCCACGTTCGGGCTCGACACCGACGACACCAGGGCCGCCCTGGAGGAGGAACTGGCCGCCGCCGAGCGCCTTCCGGCGTGGTCGCGCGGAGACCTCGCCATCAGCCGCGCCTCGCTGCACCTGCACGCCGACGAGCCCGACGCCGCGCTCGACCTCGCCGAGCACGCCGCCCGCGCGTTCGCCGAGGCTGAGGACACCCGGCTGTCGAACACCACCACGCTCGTCGCCATCGGGGCCGTGCTCTCCAAGGGCGACCTGGAGGCCGCGACCGCTCTGCTCGACCGATTCCTCGCGCAGGACGACCTCTCCGCCGGGCATCGCGCCCAGGCGCTGCAGACCAGGGCCCGGGTGCGCGGAGGGACGGGCGAGCACCTCGACGGCGCCGCGGACGCCGACGAGGTCTGCCGCCTCCTCGCCGAGCTGGGCGCCACACGGGCCCTCGCCGACGCGCACGTGCTCGCCGGGGCACTGTGGGAGGACGCCGACCACCCCGACCGCGCCGTTTCGCGCTACCGCCTCGCCTCGCGCCTGCGCGCCGAGGCCGGAGGCGACGCGACCGGCGTCGACTTCCGGCTCGCCCGCGCCATGCTGCGCTCCGGCGACGCCCAGGAGGCGGCCGAGCTGTTCGGCGACGTGCTGCAGCGCGAGGAGCAGGCCGACGTGGCCCCCGCCTCCCGCGGCATGACTGCCACCCTGCTCGCGCGCGCTCTGGCCGAGTCGGGCGAGTTCGGACAGGCGGTGGGCGTGCACGGCTACGCCGCCGAACTGTTCGGCGAGGGCGCGGAGCACGCCGACCAGGCGATGGCGATGACCGAGCAGGCGAAGATCCTCGCCCGCTTCGAGGAGCACGACGACGCGATCCGCCTCCTGGAGGGCGCGGCCGAGATCGTCCGGGGCGCGCCGGAAGCGGTCGGCGCCCTCAGCGAGGTGCTCCACAGCCTGGGTCAGGCCTACGGCGGACGCGGCGACGAGCGGGCGTTCGCCCTGTTCGACGAGGTCGCCGCCCTCGCGCAGCAGCACGAGGCCGGGTGGCTGCACGCCGACGTGACGGACTCCCGCGCCCGCGCGCTCGCGCAGCTCGGACGGATCGACGAGGCCGTGGCCGCCGCGCTCACCGCCGCGGACGCGTTCGCGGAGCTGGGCGACCCGGGCTCCGCCGGAGGCTCCGAGCTGTTCGCCGCCCGGGTGCTCGCGGGCAACGAGCGCGCCGCCGACGCGGTCGCGGTCTACCGCAGCGCCCTGGAGCACGCCGAAGGCTTCCCGCCGCTGCGTCAGGTCACCGCGCTCGAGCTCGGCGACGTGCTCGAAGGGCTCGGCCGCCACGGCGAGGCGGCCGAGGTGCGGGCGCTGCTGGAGAGCTGAGCCCGCACCCCCGCGCGGCCGGAGGCGTCAGAACAGCTGGCGCCAGTTCGCCCGCGCCAGATCGAGGAGCTCGTCGCCGCGGCCCGACATGACCGTGCGGATCGCGTACAGCGCGAACCCCTTCACCTGCGCCGCCTCGATCGCGGGCGGCATCGAGAGCTCCTGACGCTCGGTGACCACGTCGAGCAGGGCGGGACCGTCGTGCGCCAGCACCTCGCGGACGGCGTCCGGCAGCTCGTCGCTGCGCTCCACCCGGCGGGCGAAGATCCCCATGGCTTCGGCGATGGCGGCGAAGCTCGGGTTGTCCAGTCCGGTGCCGTACGTGACGAACCCGGCGGCCTTCATCTCCAGCTCCACGAAGTTCAGCGAGGAGTTGTTCACCACGATGGTCTTCACGGGCAGACGGTTCTGCGTGAGCGTGAGCAGCTCGCCCAGCATCATCGACAGCCCGCCGTCGCCCGCGAGGGCCACGACCTGGCGCTGCGGGTGGGCGACCTGCGCGCCGATGCCGTGCAGCAGCGCGTTCGCCATCGAGCCGTGCGTGAACGAGCCGATCAGTCGACGGTGCTCGGTCATCGTCAGGTAACGCGCCGCCCACACCGTCGGCGACCCCACGTCGGCCGTGAAGATCGCGTCGTCCGCGGCGTGCTCGTCGAGCAGCCGCGCGAGGTACTGCGGGTGGATCGGGCGGTCGCCCTTCGCCGGGACCGCGAGCTCGTCGAGCTTCTTGCGCGTCTTGCGGTAGTGCGCCGTCGCGTCGTCGAGGTGCGTGCGGTCGTCCTTGCGGGCGAGGCGCGGCAGCAGGGCCTCTGCGGTGGCGCCGACGTCGCCCACGAGTCCGAGGTCGAGCGGGTGGCGCTTGCCGAGCTGCGAGCCGCGGATGTCCACCTGGATCGTGGTCGCGTGGTCGGGGTAGAACTGCTCGTACGGGAAGTCGCTGCCGAGCACGAGCAGCGTGTCGGCGGCCTCCATCGCCCGGTAGCCGGACGCGAACCCGAGCAGACCGGTCATGCCGACGTCGAACGGGTTGTCGTACTCGATGAACTCCTTGCCGCGCAGCGCGTGCACGATCGGCGCGCCCAGACGGTCGGCCAGCGCGATCACCTCGTCGTGCGCGCCCTCGACGCCGGCGCCGGCGAGGATCGTGACGCGCTTCGCGGCGTTCAGCAGCGTGGCCGCCTGCTCCAGCTCCGCCCCGCTCGGTGCCACCACCGGCCGGGCGCGGCGGACCACGACCGCGCGGTCATCCTCGATCTCCGCCAGCGCCACATCGCCAGGGATCACCAGCACCGCGACACCGCGCTGCTCGATCGCCGCCCGCATCGCGATCTCCATCAGCCGCGGCATCTGCTTCGGGTCCGCCACGTACTCGACGTACACGCTGCACTCGCGGAACAGCTCCTGCGGGTGCGTCTCCTGGAAGTAGCCGGTGCCGATCTCGGTCGTCGGGATGTGCGCCGCGATCGCCAGGACGGGCACGCGGGAACGCTGGGCGTCGTACAGCCCGTTGATGAGGTGCAGGTTGCCCGGCCCGCACGAGCCGGCGACGACGGCGAGCTCACCCGTGGTGCCCGCGTCCGCGGCGGCCGCGAACGCCGCGGACTCCTCGTGGCGCACGTGCACCCAGCGGATGCGGCCGTCCTTGCGCAGCGCGTCCGTGAATCCGTTGAGTGAATCCCCGGGGATGCCGTAGACCCGATCGATCCCGTTGGCGTGCAGAGTCTTGACGATGTTCTCAGCGACGTTGGCCATACCCCGACCCTACGCCCGCCCCTCCGCCCTGGTGCCGGGGTTGACGCGGGCCGGTCAGTACTCCTGGGGGCCGTCGCGCTCCGGCTCGGGATCACGATGGAACGCGCGTCCCGACACCGAGGCGGGTGCGATGCGGACGAACACCCGCTTGACGGTCGGGATCCACGGGCGCAGCCCCGCGGCCTCGGCGCGCGCGACATCGGCATCGGTCTCCAGCGCCGCGGCGTGCCCGCGCACGACCACGCTCCACGCGTCGACGTCGGTGTGGTCGTCGACCTCGAACAGCACATCGGCGTTCGCGGTCAGTTCGAACAGCTTGCTCCCCGGAGCGGTGCGGAACACGATGCCATCCCCGTCGACCGCGTAGTTGATCGGGAAGATGTCGATCGTGTCGCCGATGTGGGTCACGAGGCGTCCGAGCTCCTGTCCGCGCAGGCGCTCCCAGCTCTCGGCATCGGTCAGGGTCCGGACGGGGTCGCTGTGCACACTCATGCCGCCATTGTCACCCACGGACCCGCCGGCTGGACAGCACCCGTCCGAACGTCACAGGTCCGGACGCGACAGTGCCCGGGGGCCGATCGACCCCCGGGCACCGTCACCGCGTCGGACTCAGCCGATGCGGATGAGCTTCTTGTTGACGAACTCGTCGGCGGCGAGGTGTCCGAGCTCACGCGCGGTGCCGCTGCGCTTGATGCCCCCGAACGGCAGCTCCGGGCTGTCGGCGAGAACCAGGTTGACGTACACCATGCCGGCCTCGATCTTGTCGGCCACCCGCTCCGCCTGGGCCTCATCGGTCGTGAAGACGTACGACCCGAGCCCGAACGTGGTGTCGTTGGCCAGCTGCACCGCGGCGTCCTCGTCGGCCACGCGGTACACGACGGCGGCGGGGCCGAACAGCTCCTCCCGGTACACGTCCATCTCCGGCGTGACGTCGGCGAGCACGGTCGGCGCGAAGAACGCCCCGTCGCGCGTGCCCCCGGTCAGCAGCGTGGCGCCCTGGGCGACCGCGGTGTCGATCTGCTTCTGCAGGTTCTCCGCCGCCGCCTCCGACGACACCGGTCCGAGCACGGTGTCGTCCTGCGTGGGGTCGGTCGCCTCGACGGCCGCCATCGCCGCCGTGAACTTCTCCACGAACGCGTCGTACAGCTCGTCGACGATGATGAAGCGCTTGGCGCCGTTGCACGCCTGACCGTTGTTGTCGAGCCGCGCGTCCACGCCGGCCTGGACCGTCGCGTCGAGGTCGTCGGTCGAGAGCACGAGGAACGGGTCGGAGCCGCCGAGCTCCAGCGCGACCTTCTTGAGGTGCCGTCCGGCGACCTCGGCCACCGCCGCCCCCGCACGCTCCGAGCCGGTGAGCGAGACGCCCTGCACGCGCGGGTCGGCGATCATGTCGGCGATCTGCTCGTTCGTGGCGAGCACGTTCTGGTACGCGCCCTTCGGGAACCCGGCGTCGTGGTAGATCGCCTCGATCGCGCTCGACGACTCCGGGCACTGCGGCGCGGGCTTCAGCAGGATCGTGTTGCCGACGATCAGGTTCGGCGCCGCGAAGCGCACGATCTGGTAGGCCGGGAAGTTCCACGGCATGATGCCCACGAGCGGCCCCAGCGACGACCGGCGGATGATCGCCGAGCCGTCGCCGAGGATCGTGATGGGCTGGTCGGCCATGATGTCCTCGGCCTGATCCGCGTAGTACTCGGCGATGTCGGCGGCGAAGTCAACCTCACCGAGCGCGGCCTCGCGCGGCTTGCCCATCTCGCGCACGAACACGTCGGCCAACTCCTCGCGGCGCTCGCGATGCAGCTCGGCGGCGCGGCGCAGCAGCTGTGCGCGCTCCGCGACCGTGGTCGAGCGCGACCACTCGCGGTGCGCCTCGTCGGCGGCCGCGACCGCCTCTTCGATCTGCGCATCGGTGAACGTGTCGTACGTGGCCAGGGTCTCGCCGGTGGCGGGATTGACGACGGCGTAGTCGGTCATGTCTCCTCCTCTTGCCGTCCGGTCAGGAGACCGGGATCAGCGTGTACTTGGTGGACAGGTACTCGTGGATACCCTCGAAGCCGCCCTCGCGGCCGACACCGGACTGCTTGACGCCGCCGAACGGAGCCGCCGCGTTGGAGACCACGCCCACATTGAGTCCCATCATGCCGGTCTCGAGCGCGTCGATCATGCGCTGACCGCGCTGCAGGTTCTCGGTGAACACGTACGACACCAGGCCGTACTCGGTGTCGTTCGCGAGGCGCACGGCCTCATCCTCGGTCTCGAACGTGGCGATCGCCAGCACCGGGCCGAAGATCTCCTCGCGCAGGATCGCGCTGCCGGCCACGACATCGGTGAGGACCGTGGGCTCGTAGAACGTGCCGGTGCCCTCGAGCGCCTTGCCGCCCGCGAGCAGCGTCGCGCCGCGCTCCACCGCGTCGTCGACGAGCTCGCCCGCCTTGGCCACCGCGTCCTCGTCGATGAGCGGGCCGATCGCCACGCCCTCCTCGGTGCCGCGGCCGATCTTCATCGCGTTCACGCGCTCGGTCACCCGCTTGGCGAACTCGCCGGCCACGTCACGGTGCACGATGAAGCGGTTGGCCGCCGTGCACGCCTGGCCGATGTTGCGGAACTTCGCGGCGAGCGCGCCCTCCACGGCCTTGTCGAGGTCGGCGTCGTCGAACACCACGAACGGTGCATTGCCGCCGAGCTCCATCGACACGCGCAGCACGCCCTCGGCCGCCTGCGCGATGAGCTTGCGGCCCACCTCGGTCGACCCCGTGAACGACAGCTTGCGCAGCCGGGGGTCCGCGATGATCGGCGCCGACAGGGCGCTGGACTTCGAGGTCTGCACCACGTTGACGACGCCGGCGGGGAGCCCCGCCTCCTCCAGCAGCTTCGTGAAGAAGATGGTCGTGAGCGGCGTGAGTGCCGGGGGCTTGATGACCACCGTGCACCCGGCGGCGAGCGCCGGCGCGATCTTGCGGGTGGCCATCGCGAACGGGAAGTTCCACGGGGTGACGAAGAACGACGGCCCGACGGGGCGCTGCGACACGATCATGTGCCCGGTGCCCTCCGGGTTCAGACCGTAGCGACCGCTGATGCGCACGGCCTCCTCGCTGAACCAGCGGAGGAACTCGCCGCCGTACGCGACCTCGCCGCGCGCCTCGGCGAGCGGCTTGCCCATCTCCAGGGTCATCAGCAGCGCCAGGTCTTCCTTGTGCGCCTGCACCAGGTCGAACGCGCGGCGCAGGATCTCGCTCCGCACACGCGGAGCGGTGGCGGCCCACTCGTCCTGAGCGGCCACCGCGGCGTCGAGCGCGCGGATGCCGTCGGCGGGCGTGGCGTCGGCGATCGTGCGGATCACCTGGTTCGTGGCCGGGTCCTTGACGTCGAACGTGGCGCCGGTCTCGCCGTCGATCCACTGTCCGCCGATGAAGAGTCCAGTGGGGATGCTGTCGAGCAGCGCCTGCTCGGTCTGAGTGCTCATGGGTTCTCTTTCTGTGAGTGGGGGCTAGGGGCGACGACGCCGGCTCGGCGGCGCGTCGATGCTCAGCGTCTGTCCGCGGAAGAACGCCGGGCGGCGGATCGCGTTCCAGATCATCACCGCGATGCCCACGACGATGATCAGCATCCCGAGGATGAACACGATCCCGACGCCGCCGATCTCCGACCCCGAGCCGTAGGCCGGGTCCATCGAGTCGATCAGCGTGGTGAAGAACAGGATCGCGAGGATGATGCCACCCACCAGCGGGAACAGGAACGTGAAGAAGACGTTGCGCGTGGAGTCGAACCACTGCTTGCGGAAGTACCAGACGCACGCGAACGCGGTGATGCCGTAGTAGAAGCAGATCATCATGCCGAGCGTGAGGATCGTGTCCCACAGGGTGTCCTCGCTGACCACGCGCATGACCGCGTAGAACGCCGAGGCGACGATGGCCGAGACGATCGTGGCGTAGCCGGGGGTGAAGAACCGCGGACTGACCTTCGCGAACGACTTCGGCAGGGCGCCGTAGTGGCCCATCGCGAGCAGGGTGCGCGCCGGACCGACGAACGTCGACTGCAGCGACGACGCCGAGCTGGTGAGCACCGCCAGCGACACGAGGAACGCGAGCGGCCCGAGGATCGGTCCGGAGAGGTGGAAGAACACGTTCTCCTGGATGTCGCCGTTGCCGAGGCCGAGCTCGCCCGTGCCCACGCCCGCGAACATGATCATCGCGACGGCGAGGAGCAGGTACAGCGAGACGATCGTGAGCACGGTGACCGTGGCCGCGCGGCCCGGCGTCTTCTCCGGGTCCTTCGTCTCCTCGTTCATGGTGAGCGTGACGTCCCAGCCCCAGAAGATGAAGATCGACAGGGAGAGACCGGCCGCCACGGCGCTGAACGACGAGATCGCGAACGGGTTGAACCAGTTGAGGTCGAACGGCTGGTAGTCGAAGCCGTTGCCGCTCACGGCCTGGGCGATCGCGGCGACCGCGAAGAACACCAGCACCAGGATCTGGAAGCCCACCAGCCAGTACTGCAGCTTCTGGGTCGTCTGCATGTCGCGGTACGACACCCACGTCGCCCCCAGCATGAACAGCAGGCATACGCCGATGTTGATCCACGTCACCCCGGCCAGGTCGGCGATCCCGGCGTTGCCCGTGATCTGCGACAGCAGCAGGAACAGGAAGTCGACGGCGACCCCGGCGAGGTTCGACAGCACCAGGATCGTCGCGACGACCAGGCCCCAGCCGGCCATCCAGCCCACCCAGGGTCCGAACGCGCGGGCGGCCCAGGTGAAGGACGTGCCGGAGTCGGGCATGCGGTTGTTGAGCTCGCGGTAGCCGAAGGCCACCAGGAGCATCGGGATGAAGCCGACGAGGATGATCGCCGGGATCTGCGCGCCCACCTCGGACGCGGTGGGGCCGACGGCGGCCGTGAACGTGTAGGCGGGGGCGATGCACGAGATGCCGATCACGACGGCGCCGATGAGGCCGACGGTGCCGGCACTCAGGCCCTTCGTGGAGATGCCGGTCGTGACGCCGGATGCGGGCTCCGTCGCCCGGTTGGTGCTGCTCATCAGCGGTCTCCTGCTTCGTTGCGGGTGCGCGGGACGACGATCATGGGAACGGGCAGCTCGTGCAGCATCTTCGCCGCCGTGGAGCCCAGGAACAGACGGCGCGGCTGTGCCAGGCGGCTCGAGCCGACCAGGACCACCTCGCCCGGGAGCCAGGAGAGCCCGGCGACGGCGTCTTCGACCGTCTCGCCCGGTGCCTCCTCGACGACGGCGCCCAGGCCGTCCGGCAGCTGCTCGGCAGCGACGGCGAGCACCCGGTGGGCGTGCTCGCTGCCGGCCAGGCGGATCGCGCCGGTGTCGAGGCCGGGCGGCACGTCGAACGGCACGAGCGACACCAGCCGCAGGGAGACCTCGGCCGCCCCGGCGAGGGCGACGGCCTGGTCGAGCACGCCCTCCGCACCCGGACGCGTGCCGACCGCGACCGTGACGCGCGGGAGCACGTGGTCGTCCTGCTGCGCGAGCCCCGACGGCGCGAGGGCGACCGGGATCGGCGAGGAGTGCAGCAGCTCGGATGCGACGCTGCCGAGGCGGTGACGGCCGAAGAGGCCGCCGCCCGCGGTGC
>NZ_SSDQ01000167.1:0-3169 GCF_004794315.1 Microbacterium sp. PF5
GCCGCTGCTGCAGCTTCCGCCGCTGCTGCAGCTTCCGCCGCTGCTGCAGCTTCCGCCGCCGCCGCTGCTCCCGCCGCCGCGACGCCGAGCACGACGGAGATCGTGCCGGCCGCCGACCTCGCGACGCCGCTGCCGTGGACGCGGACGGTGTGGAACGGCCGTGCGCCGCGTCACCTCACGACCTCTCCGGACACGGGTCGCCGCCGCCCGACCTGGACGCAGGCGATCGCGGGGCTCTTCGGTGCTGCGGCCCTGGGCGTGCTGGCCGGCGCGGCGGTCGCGCTGGTGCGGGCACTGCTGAGCGCCCCGTTCATGCAGGACTTCCTGGCAGCGTTCCCCGGCGAGTACGAGCCGGCGATCCCGGTCGAGCCGGGCTTCGCGCCGTGGGTCAACTGGGCGCACTTCTTCAACATGTTCCTGATCGTGCTGATCATCCGCTCGGGGCTGCAGGTGCGCACCGAGAAGCGGCCGACCGTGTTCTGGACGCCGCGGAACAACCCCAAGGGAAAGATCAGCCTGAACCTCTGGTTCCACCAGGCGCTCGACATCCTGTGGCTCGTGAACGGCGTGGCCTTCGTGGTGCTGCTCTTCGTCACCGGGCACTGGGTACGCATCGTGCCGACGAGCTGGGAGGTCTTCCCGAACGCGCTGTCGGCGGCCCTGCAGTACGTCTCGCTCGACTGGCCGCACGAGAACGGCTGGAACAACTACAACAGCCTGCAGCAGCTCGCCTACTTCGTGACCGTGTTCGTGGCGGCGCCGCTCGCCGCCGCCACCGGTTTCCGCATGTCGGGGCTGTGGCCGAAGAGGGCGGTGCGGCTGTCGAAGGCGTACCCGGTGGAGTGGGCGCGCGCGCTGCACTTCCCGATCATGCTGTACTTCGTGGCGTTCATCGTCGTGCACGTGGCGCTGGTGATGCTCACCGGGTTCCAGCGCAACCTGAACCACATGTTCGCGGCGCAGGATGCGGCGACCTGGACCGGGTTCTGGGTGTTCGTGCTCTCGCTCGTCGTGATCGCGGGCGCGTGGGCGGCGGCGCGTCCGCTCGTGCTCGCCCCGATCGCGAAGCTCTTCGGCAAGGTCTCCGGTCGCTGATCGCCCGACGCGAGCGGGTGTTGACAGGTCACCAAGCAAACGCTTGACTGGGGCGTGTCGCTGCCTCTCGCCTTCTTCTCCTTCGTCCGTCTCGACGACCGCTCACAGCACGCCGAGTACAACCGCTGGCATCAGCTGGACCACCGGCCCGAGAACCTCGCCCTGCCCGGCGTCGCAGGGGGAGACCGGTGGGAAGTGCGACCGACGGGTGATGGTCTGGCCACAGGGTCACTCGCCGGCGCTGTGGACTTCGTCGCCATGTACTGGTTCCGCGACCCGGTCGACGAGTCCGTCGCCGCGTGGGATGCGCTCGGGGAGGCCTCGTTCCAGTGGGGTCGCGGGCCGCTGCTCCCGGGCATCCAGCGCCCCCTGCTCGCGTTCTTCCGTCCGGTGAAGGGCTATGCCGCCCCGCGCGCTCTGGTGTCGCCCGACGTGCTGCCCTACCGCCCGAACCGCGGACTGCACCTCACCGCCACCCGCTTCGCCGAGCCGCATGGCCACAAGGCCCACGAGGCGCATCGGCGAGAGGACCGCGAACTCATCCCGGCCCTGCTCGACGTGGACGGCGTCGCCGGCGCCTGGACCTTCTCGTACAGCCACCCGCAGCGGCACTCCTCCCTGCCGTTCGACGAGAGCCCGGCCGATGAGCCGGGGTCCCTGCGCCTCCGCCTGCTCTATCTGGAGGACGATCCCGACCTCGTGACCCCGGCTCTGCGCGCCGTGGAAGAGCGGTTCCCCGGGGCGGGCGAGGTCGTTCTGTCGACCCCGGTGCACACGATCATCCCGTGGCAGGACTGGTGAGCGCCGATCTCGAACGGCGGCTGCGGGCGCTCGAGGACCGCGCAGAGATCGCCGAGCTGATCGCGCGGTACGGCCCCGCCGTGGACAGCGCGGACGCCGCCGAGGTCTCGGCGCTCTGGGCGGCGGATGGCACCTACCGCTTCGACGACACGGTTCTGGACGCGGACGGCATCCGGACCCTGGTCGACCTGCCGTCGCACCGCGAGTACCTGCGCCGCGGCTGCGCGCACGTACTCTCCGCCCCTCGGATCGAGATCGACGGGGACACGGCGGTGGCCGTGACGCACTCCGTGGTGCTGCTGCGCGACGGCGACCACTGGGAAGCGGAGCGGGTCAGCGCCAACCGGTGGGAGCTGGTGCGCACGACGAACGGATGGCGCGTGCGGGAGCGCCGCAATCACCTGCTCGACGGGGATGCGGTCGCCAGAGAGCTGCTCGCTCCCTGAGTGCTCGGGCTCCGGCTCAGCCCTCGAAGCGCGAGAGCGGGGTCTCACCCGCGGCGGCGAGCCGGGCGAGCGTCCGCGCGCGCGGACCGAGGGCGCTGCCGAACCGCACGTCCCATCCCTCGTGGCTGTCGTCGCCGAGCGCCGCGCGCGCGTGATGCGGCCAGTTGGGGTCGTCGAGCGCCTCCCGGCCGAGCAGCACGAGATCGGCGTCGCCGTGGTCGAGCAGTCGATCGGCCTGCACGGGGTCCACGATCAGGCCCACCGTCGCGGTCGGCACCCCGGCCTCGTCGCGGATGCGGCGGGAGAAGTCGGCGTGGAAGGCGAAGCCGCGACGGACCCTGGTGTCCGTCGAGCGGTCGGTGGTGATGCCCCCGGACGAGGTGTCGATGAGGTCCACGCCCTCCGCGGCGAGGGCGCGCGCGATGCCGACCGTGTCGTCGATCCCCAGTCCGTCCGCGGCGCCGTCGACCGCGGACAGCCGGAACGACAGCGGGATGCCGTCGCCGATCGCCGACCGCACGGCGGCGACCACCTCGCGCGGGTAGCGGAGCCGGTTCTGCGGACTGCCGCCGTACGCGTCGGTGCGACGGTTCGACACGGGGGAGAGGAACGAGTGCAGCAGGTAGCCGTGGGCGCCGTGCAGCTCGACGAAGCGGAACCCCGCGGCGACCGCCCGCACCGCGGCGTCGTGCCAGTCCTGCACGGAGCGGGCGATGTCGGCCGCGGTGACCGCCGCGGGCACGGCGTGGCCCGGTCCTGCCGCCAGGGCGCTCGGGGCGTCGAGGGCCTCCTGCTGCCACGCGCGCAGCTTGCTCGCCGTTCCCCAC
>NZ_SSDQ01000168.1:0-533 GCF_004794315.1 Microbacterium sp. PF5
GACAGTTCGGTCCCTATCCGTCGTGGGCGTAGGAAATTTGAGAGGAGCTGTCCTTAGTACGAGAGGACCGGGATGGACGCACCGCTGGTGTACCAGTTGTTCTGCCAAGGGCATAGCTGGGTAGCTATGTGCGGAAGGGATAAGTGCTGAAAGCATCTAAGCATGAAGCCCCCCTCAAGATGAGATTTCCCATAGCGTAAGCTAGTAAGATCCCTGAAAGATGATCAGGTTGATAGGTTCGAGGTGGAAGCATGGTGACATGTGGAGCTGACGAATACTAATAGATCGAGGACTTAACCATATAATATGTAGCAATGTTATCTAGTTTTGAAGGAATATGCCTTCATAGTTTGGTGATGATGGCAGAGAGGTCACACCCGTTCCCATACCGAACACGGAAGTTAAGCTCTCTAGCGCCGATGGTAGTTGGGACCTTGTCCCTGTGAGAGTAGGACGTCGCCAAGCAACTAAACACGAGTCAAATGACTCGTGTTTTTTCGTGTTTTCTTTTATAATCCATAGTAATTAAAAAA
>NZ_SSDQ01000169.1:0-33325 GCF_004794315.1 Microbacterium sp. PF5
CCGGCGGACGCGGAGACCCCGGCGGACGCGCCGCATCAGGCGTCCTGAGCCACGGCCGCCTTCACCCGCGCGGTCGCCCGAGCCGAGGGACCCGGGTGCCGTCGCGCGCCCGGGCCCTCCGCGGCGTCAGCGGACGGGCGGACCCTCGGCCCCGGGCTGCGCGGCCTCGTCGGGCTGATCCAGGGTCTCGTCCATCGCGGCGTCCACTGCGGCTTCGACGTCGGCCGGCGGGACGATGTCGATCGCCTCGGTCGCCGCCTCGTACACCTCGGCGAGGGTGTCGTCGACCGTGTCCTCGTCGATCCACGCCAGGTCGTCCTCCGAGTGGTCGTACTCGACGGGCACGAGCGCGAAGTCGTCGCCGTACTCCTCCAGTCCGGCCATCACGCTGTGCCGTACGGCGGCGCGGGCGTAGCGGTCGCGCAGGATCATCGGGTCGCGCCGCAGATCCTTCATGAACGCGATCATCATGAACGCCATGATGATCGCGAACGGCAGGGCCGCGATGATCGTCGCGTTCTGCAGCGACTGCAGGCCGCTGCCCTCCGCGCCGCTCACGAGCAGCACCGCGGCGATCACGCCGACCAGCACACCCCAGACCACCGCGACCCAGCGCGACGGCTCTGGGCGCCCCTGCTGGGAGAGCGTGCCCATCACGAGCGAGGCGGAGTCGGCGCCGGTGATGAAGAAGATCGCGATGAGCAGGATGAGCACGATGCTCGTGACGAGGGGGAACGGCAGGTTCTCCAGCACGCCGAACAGCACCTCCTCGGGCGGGTCGACCACGAGTCCGGCGCCGTTCATCTGCTGCTGGATCGCGGTGGTGCCGAAGATCGCGAACCACACGAGCGAGATCGCCGACGGCACGACGATGACCACCGACACGAACTGGCGCAGCGTGCGCCCGCGCGAGATCTTCGCGATGAACATGCCGACGAAGGGCGACCACGAGATCCACCACGCCCAGTAGAAGATCGTCCAGCTCGACAGGAACGCCTCCGCGGCCTCACCCTGCGAGGCCGAGCGGCCGATCATGGTCGGCAGGTCGCCGAGGAACTGCACCGCGACCGACGGGATGACGTTCAGGATGAGCAGCGTCGGCCCGACGAAGAACACGAAGAACGCCAGCAGGATCGCGACGACCGCGTTGATGTTCGACAGTGCGCGGATGCCCTTCGAGACCCCCGAGACGGCCGACGCGATGAAGCACGCCGTGAGCACGGCGATGACGGCGATCAGGATGCCGTTGCCGAGCGGGCCGATGCCGCTCACCAGCTCCACGCCGTGGCCGATCTGCAGCGCACCGAGCCCGAGAGACGCGGCCGTGCCGAACAGCGTCACGATGATGGAGAAGATGTCGATCGTGCGGCCGACCGGGCCCGTGGTGCGGTGCTCGCCGAGCAGCGGCGCGAAGATCGACGAGATCAGCGGGGTGCGACCGCGGCGGTAGGCGCCGTAGGCGATGGCCCCGCCGACGAGCGCATAGAACGCCCAGGCCTGCGGGCCCCAGTGGTAGAGCACCTGCGTCTGCGCGGTGTGCATGGCCTCGAGCGTGTTCGCCTCGACCGTTCCGGGTGGCGGGTTCTCGAAGAACGTCAGCGGCTCCGCGGCGCCCCAGAACACCAGCCCGATGCCCATGCCGGCCGCGAAGAGCATCGAGATCCACGAGAACATCGAGAACTCGGGCTCCTCGTCGTCACGGCCCAGAGGGATGCGCCCGTAGCGGCTGAAGCCCACGAACAGCATGAACACGAGGATGATCGTGGCGATCGTGGTGAAGAAGAAGCCGAAGTACTCCACGACCCACGCGAGCACGGTGCTGGTGGTGCCGGCGAGGTTGTCGCCCGCGAACACGCCCCACGCGATGAACCCGAGGGCGAACGCCGCCGCCACACCGAACACGAGCGGGTCGGTGCGGTAGGTGCGACCGGTCTCCTCGACCGAGACGCCCGGCACGAGCGCGGGGTGCACGCTGCGCGGCGGAACCGTGGTGATGTCGCGCACGATCTTGCGCGCGGCCTCTCCCGCGGTGCGGTGGGTGCCGGTGGGGGTCTGCGGACCGTCGGAGGGGGAATGCTTCTCGACCGGGTTGTCCATGAGAACCCATCCTCCCATGCGGGCCGCCTCGGCCCGGGCCGCCTCCGCCGGAGCCGCCGCGTTCGCCTGCGGCCGGGCGGGTCTAGCGGCCGCGGCGCCCCGCGAAGAGCGCCCCGAGCAGAGGCAGCACGGAGACGCACAGCAGCGTGATCCCGAGCGGGGGCACCGGGGCGACCAGCAGCGCGCCGCCCACGAGCATCGCGGCGAACAGCACCCCGGAGGCGATGCGGCGCGCGATGCCCTCCAGCCGGTCGAGGCGCCGCTCCAGTCGCGAGGTGTCGAACGACACGGTGCCGTCGTCGATGCGGGTGATGATGCGGTCGATGCGCCCAGGGAGGCGCCACGTGGTCGCGGCGTTCTCCATCGCCTGCTGGGCCATGTCCTGCATCAGGTTGCCGGACTCGTCGCGCAGCAGCCGAGCGGCGTAGGGCTCCGCCGCGTCCCACACGTTGAACGCGGGGTCGAGGCCGCTGCACATACCCGAGGTGAGCGACACCGCCCGGATCAGCAGCAGCAGGTCTTCCGGCAGCTGGAGCGGGAGGCGGCGCACCATGTCGCCGAACTCGTCTGCGAAGTCGGTGAACTCGCGCGGGTCGACGCGGCTCAGCTCCGCGAAGCCCATGCCGCCGAAGCGGGCGAACAGGGCCGTCAGGGCGCGCTCGAGCTCGGCGGTGTCGGCGGTGGGCAGCAGCACGCCGATCTCCTTCGCGGCGGCCACGAGTCCGCGACTGTCGCGCGCGGTGACCGCGATCAGGAGCATCCGCAGCCCCTCGCGGAGGTTGTCGGGGACCTCGGCCATCATGCCGAAGTCGATGAACGTCAGACGGAAGCCCCCGTCCGTGGGAACCGGGGTGACGAAGATGTTGCCGGGATGCGGGTCGGCGTGCACGAAGCGATGCGTGAACACCTGGTCGAACATGACCTCGGCGAACGCGTCGGCGACGGCCCGCGGTTCGATGCCGGCCGCCCGCAGCGCCTCGGTGTCGTTGATCTTGATGGCGGTCACGTCGGACAGCGTCAGCACGCGGCGGGTCGTGCGCTCCCACACGATCTCGGGCGCCGCGACCCGCGGGTCGTCGGCGAAGTTCTCGCGGAACCGCTCGGCGCTGCGGGCCTCGTGCAGGTAGTCGATCTCCTCCAGGCTCGTGACGGCGAACTCCTCCACGAGGGCGGGCGCGTCCACCCGGTCGGCGACGATCCGCACCCGCGTGAGCCAGCGGGCGACCCGGCGGAGGGCCGCGAGGTCGACCGCGACGATCTCGTCGATACCCGGGCGCTGCACCTTGACCACGACCTCGTCGAGCCCGGTGTCCTCCGCGTCCAGGGCCGAGAGCCGCGCGCGGTGCACCTGACCGAGCGAGGCCGCGGCGACCGGGGTGTCGTCGAACCAGGCGTAGGCGCGCTCCAGGGGGATGCCGAGCTCGGCCTCCGCGAGCGCCCGGATCTGCGGGGTGGGCACCGCGGGCACCTCGTCCTGCAGTCCCTCCAGCTCCTTCGTGATCTCGGGCGGGAGCACGTCGAGGCGCGACGACATGAACTGCCCGACCTTGATCATGAGTCCGCCGAGCTCGACCGCGAGGGTGTGGAAGCGCCGGGCGAAGCGCTGCATCCGGCGCGGGCGGGTGCGCTCCGCGACTGAGCCGAGCCCGAAGCGCGGAAGCACCAGCTCGAACCACCAGATCTTCACGAACTCGCGGCTCGCGAACGACAGGATGCGGCGGTACCTGGCGCGATGGACGCCCTGGGCTACCGCTTCCGTCATCGCGTCATCCTTCCGCCGTTCCGCGCCGGATGCCGCACGACGCGGTCAGTCCTGGGCAAGGATCGTGTACAGCCTACGGCGGGCGTCGTCGAGCACCTCGATCGCCTGCTGCACCTGCTCCGCCGAACCGCTGCGACCGACCTGTGCGGCCGCGGCGGCCAGGTCGACGCCGGCCTTGGGCAGCGCGCTGTAGCGGGGGTCGCGTCCGCGGTCCCTGTCGGAGGTGGACACCCACGGCGCCGGGGTCTCGGTGGTCTCGTCGGCGACGGCGCGACCGGCCTCGGTGAGCGCATAGGTCTTGCGGCCGTTCTGCTCCTCCGCCTCGATCAGCCCTTCGTCGGCGAGCAGCTGGAGCGTGGGGTACACGGAACCGGCGCTGGGCTTCCAGGTGCCGCCGCTGCGCTCGGCGATCTCGTTGATGATCTGGTAGCCGTGCATGGGGCGCTCGGCGAGGAGCGTGAGCACGGCGGTGCGGACGTCGCCGCGCGCCATGCGGGAGCCGCCGGACGGGCGCGAGTCGAACGACTTGCGGAGCTGGTCCATCGCCTCGAAGAGCGCGCCGGCCGGACCGTGGGGTCCGCCGAAGAGGTTGCCGAGGCCGGACGCGAAGTCACCGCCACCGCTGCCGCCGGTGTTCCCGGTTCCGCCGAACGGGTTGGAGGGGAATGCGTTGCTCATGATGACCTCCCAGTCGTGAACGATAGTTAACGATATATCGCTCACGCTGGGCGTGGGGTGGGAGTTTCGACCGGCGCGAGCAGGGCCGCGCCGGTCGCCGTCGCGTCCACCCCGAACTCGGCCGGAAGGACCCGGGCCCGCGCCGGGCCCGGCATCGCCACGGCCCGATAGGCCCGCGCCACCTCGTCCAGATACCGCTCTCCGATGCCCGCGACACCCCCGCCCACCGCCACCACCTCGACGTCGAGCACCGCGTTGGCCGCGGCGAGAGCGCGCCCGAGGAACTGCGCCCCCTGCGCGATCACCTCCGCCGCCGTCCGGTCGCCCGCACGGGCCAGGGCATCCACCTCGCGCAACGGGAGCGGTGTCCCGGTGCGCTCCCGGTACGTCCGTTCGAGTCCGGGCCCCGACGCCACGGCCTCGACGTGCCCGGGCGCCCCGCAGCCGCAGCGCCTCCCGGCGAGCTCAGCCGGCAGCGCCAGCTCGGTGTGCCCGACCGATCCCGCGGTGCCGGTCGCCCCGGTGCGGAGCCCGTCTGGGAGGACGACGGCCCCGCCGATGCCCGTGCCCACCGCGACCATGAGCAGCCCGCCCGCTCCGCGACCCGCTCCCTGGGCGGCCTCCGCGACCGCCGCCGCGTGCACGTCGTTCACGACCACGACCGCAACCCCCGTGGCGCGCTCGAGTGCCGAGCGCAGCGGGAACCCCGCCCACCCCCGGATCGCGTCCGTGGCCGAGGTGATGGATCCGTCGGGGGCGACCACGCCGGCCGTGCCGACACCGACCGCCGTCACGGGTTCGCCGTCGGCGACCGCGCGGACCGCCTCGACGACCGCCCGCACGATCGCGTCCCCGCCCTCGCGCGCCGGCGTCGCACAGCTGCGCACGGGCGTCACCCGGCGACGACCGCCCGCGGGATCGGGCTCGAATCCGGCGACCGCGATCTTGGTGCCGCCGATGTCGACCCCGACGATCACACCCGCTCCCCGGCTTTCGGGGTCGCCGCGACGAACCGGCGCGTGAGCGCGATCGGGTCGGTGATCGCCCCGCCGACGACCACGGCGAAGGCCCCCGCGTCGAAGGCCGCTCGCACCTGCTCCGGTGTCTGGTAGCGGCCCTCCGCGATGGTCGGGATGCCGGCCGCGGCGAGCGCGGCGACGAGATCGAGGTCGGGTCCGTCCTGCCGCGGCGAGTGCGGCGTGTAGCCGGAGAGGGTGGTGCCGACCACGGCGGCGCCCGCCTCCCACGCCCTCCTGCCCTCCTCCGCGGTGGAGACGTCGGCCATCACCGGGAGCCCGGTGGCCTGCGCGATCCGGCCGAGCAGGCCGAAGTCCGTGCCGAGCTGCTCGGTCGTGGCGTCCACCGCGATGACGTCGGCCCCCGCCGCGGCGAGGCCCTCCGCAAGAGCGACGTCGGGCGTGATCACGTTGCGCACGCCGTTCCACACCTTGTGCAGTCCGATCAGCGGCACCGCCGTCGCCGACCGCACCCGGCGGAGGTCCTCCGGTCCGTTCAACCGCAGCCCCCTGGCACCGCCGAGCAGTGCCGACTCCGCGAGCGCGCCGATCACGTGGGTGTCGCGGGCCGGGGTGCCCGCTGATGCCTGGACCGAGGCGACGAGGCTGTCACGGAGCAGTTCGAGGGTGTCGTGTGTCACTTGATCGCTCCTGCGCTGACGCCGCCGATGAAGAACTTCTGGCCGATGAGGAAGATCACCACGGCCGGCAGCGTGAACATCACGCATGCCGCCATGAGCGGCCCCCACGCCACGTCGTTCTCCCCGAAGAAGGCGTACAGACCGATCGACAGCGTGTACGTCGACTGGTCGTTGAGATAGATGAGGGGATTGAGGAAGTCGGTCCACGCCCACACGAACTGGAAGATCGCCGCGGTGACGATGGCCGGGCGGGCCAGGGGCAGCACGATCGTCGCGTAGGTGCGGAACTCGGAGGCGCCGTCGAGGCGCGCGGCCTCGATCAGCTCGTCGGGCACCGCGAGCAGGAACTGCCGGATCATGAAGATGAAGAACGGCGTGCCCAGGAAGGCCGGCACGATCAGCGGCAGATAGGTGTTCGTCGCCTCGAGCCCGTTCCACACCAGGAACAGCGGGATGAGGGTCACCTGGGGCGGCAGCATCATCGTGGCCAGCACGAGGATGAGCAGCGGGCGGGCGCCGCGCCACTTCACCTTCGCCAGCGCATAGGCCACCAGCGGGCACGAGATGACCGTGCCCAGGATGCTCATGCCCGACACGAACAGCGTGTTGCCGACGTAACGCCACACGGGGATCTGCGCGAACGCCTCGGCGAAGTTGTCCATGGTCCACTCGGCCGGAAGCAGCGTGGGCGGCGAGGAGAACACGTCGCCCGGCGTCTTGAACGCGGTCGACAGCATCACCAGCAGCGGGAAGAGGAACAGCAGGGCGAGCAGCGCCACCGACACCTGCTGCCGGACGCGGCGCAGCGTGCGGCGCGCGCGGCGGGGCCGGCGGGCGGGGGCGGAGATCTCAGCGTGTGCCATCGTGCACCCACTTCTTCGACGACGCGAGCACGATGAGGCTCACGATGAGCGTGACGACGAACAGCGTCCAGGCCATGGCCGAGGCGTAGCCCATCTTCAGGAACACGAACGCGTTCTGGTACAGGTACATCGCGTAGGAGAGCATCGACTGCCCGGGCCCGGAGCCGGCCTGATTGAGCCGCTCCTGCGACAGGATGTAGGGCTGCGTGAAGATCTGCAGGAAACCGATGATGCTCACGATCACCTGGAACAGGGTCACCGGAGACACCGTCGGCCAGGTGACGCTCGTGAACCGGCGCCAGACTCCCGCACCGTCGAGCTCGGCCGCCTCGTACAGCTCCTTCGGCACCTCCTGGAGGGCCGCGAGGTAGATGATCATGGTGCCGCCGACGGTCCACAGCGACATCATGATGATCGCGGGCTTGGTCCATTCCGGCTGCTGCAGCCACGCCGGCCCTTCGATGCCGAACCACGACAGGAAGTGGTTGATGAAGCCGTACTGGGCGTTGAGCAGCCAGCGCCACAGGTAGCCGCCGACCACCACGGGCACGATCGAGGGCAGGTACACCAGCGCGCGGTACAGCGGCTGGCCGCGGACGGGGGTGTTGAGCAGGTGGGCTCCGGCGAGCGCGATGCCGATCGCGAGCGGCACCCCGAACACGGTGAGCACGGCGGTGTTGGCGAGCGACTTCCAGAACACCCCGTCCGCGAACATCTGGGTGTAGTTGTCCAGGCCCACCCACTCGGGCGCCTGGAAGAGGTTGAAGTCGGTGAAGCTGTAGTACGCCGAGGCCACGATCGGGTAGGCGAACAGGAACAGGAAGCCGACGATGAACGGCGCGGCGAAGGCGAGGCCGATCAGCGTCGTGCGGCGGCTGCGGCGCCGCCGGACGGGGGCGCCGGGTCCGGCGGGAGTCGTCTCCCGCCGGACCCGGGGTGTGGTGGCCGTGGTCACGGAGCGCCGCTCACTTCGAGGAGTAGGAGGACATCCGCTCCTCGACGGTCGCGATCGCCTCCTCCGGGGTGGCCGTCAGCCGCACGACCTCGTCGAACGCGGTGGCCAGGTCGGTCGCGTACTCCGCGCTGTACGGGCGGCTCGCGAGGGACTTGGCGTTCGGCGAGGAGGCCGCCTCGGCCCAGACGCCGAAGTCCTGCAGCTCGTCGAAGGCCGCGCTGCCGGCGAGGGAGGAGCGGCCGGGGAGGTTGCCCAGCGCGACGGCGAACTTCTCCATCGGCTCGTCGCTGACGAGGTAGGCGAGGAACGTCGCCGCCTCTTCCTTGTGCTTCGAGTTGGCGGGGATGAACAGGGTGCTCGCGGTCACCTGCGTGCTGTTCTCCAGCTCGGGGGTGGCGGCGGGGATGGCGGTGACGCCCCATTCGAAGTCGGGGGCGATCTTGGCCGCGCTGGCCGAACGCCATTCGCCGTCGATGATCATGGCCACCTGGCCGCTGAAGAACGGGTCCTGCGCCGAGAGGTACTCGCCCTGACCGGAGACGAACGTGGCCATGGCGTCGGCGCCCACCGGCTCGATCACGTTGTCCTGGTACCACTGCAGCGCTTCGAGGTTGCCGTCCTCCGCCGGGGTCGGGCCGTCCTCTCCGTCCCAGCTGCCGCCGAACGCGTAGCCGAGAGTGGTGAGCGTGGTGCTGTCGTTGGCGGAGCCGAGGCCGAGCTGGGTGATCTTGCCCGAGGCGTCCTTCTTGGTGAGCTTGGGGATGGCGGCGGCGAGCTCGTCCATGGTGGTGGGCGGGGTCACGCCCGCCTCCGCGAGCAGCTGGGGGTTGTAGAGCAGCTGGAAGCTGTGGATGGCGATGGGCAGCGAGTAGATCTTGCCGTCGTAGGTCATCTGCTCCATCGCGCTGGGCACGAAGTCGTCGACGTCGATGCCCTCCGCGGCGATCGCGTCGTCGAGCGGGGCGAGGATGCCCTTCGAGGCCCAGGCGCCGACGGTGTTCCCGAAGTTGTCGGAGATGTCGAACGAGCCGTTGGACGACGACATCGAGGTGAGCTGCTTCTGGGTGTCGGGGCTGGAGACGCCCTTGACGACGATGTCGTCCTGGCTGGCGTTGAAGTCGGCGATGATCGCCTCCAGGGCCTTGGCCTCCTCCCCTCCCCACAGGTACGAGAACGTGATCTCGGTGAGGCCGTCGGCGTCGCTGCCGCCTCCCGCGCATCCGCTGAGGGCCACGACCGTCGCTGTGGTCAGTCCGGCGGCGACCAGGGCGCGCCGGCGCATGTGCTGCTTCATGTGCATGGGGAGTTCTCCGCTCATCGTTGACCTTGCAAAAGGATTGGAATAGACCAATTCGGAACCGCTGAGAACAGACATTGACACACCTGGGGGCGGTCGTCAAGATTGGGTTAGTCCAAATGAGGGGGAAGCCATGACGATCGAGGGTGTGACGAAGCACGAGCGGGTGCGCCGACATCTCGAGGAGGTCATCCAGCAGGGCCTGGCGCCGCACGAGAAGCTGCCGACCGAACGCGATCTCGCCGAGTCGCTCGAGGTCAACCGGCAGACGGTGCGCCGGGCGCTCGACGAGCTGGAGCGCGACGGGCTGGTCTACCGGCTCCAGGGCGCCGGCACCTTCGTCAGCGCCTCGCGCATCAGCAAGGCGTTCGAGCTCACGTCGTTCTCCGAGGACATGCTCGCCCGCAACATGCGGCCAGGATCGCTGTCGGTCGACGTGTCCACCGCCGCGGCGGGGCAGACCACCGGCTACGCCTTGAACCTCAGCCCGCAGTCGCCGGTGGTGCGGATCCGCCGCGTGCGCACCGCCGACGACATCCCCATCTGCCTGGAGGTGTGCTCGATCGCGGCCGACGCCGTGCCGGGGCTGGAGGAGGGCATCGTGGGCGACTCGCTCTACGAGGATCTGCGCACCCGGTTCGGCATCTCGGCCGTGCGTGCCGACCAGGAGATCCACGCGGTCGTGCTCGACGAGGAGCAGGCCGCGGCCCTGCAGACACCCCCGTTCTCGCCCGCGTTCCTCGTCAAGCGCACCACCTACGACGCCCGTAGCCGCCCGCTGGAGTACGCCGAGTCGGTGTACCGGGGCGACCGCTACTCCTACCTCCTCTCGATCTCCCGCCCCTGAGCGTTCGCGCTCCCGACCGGCAATCCCTTCACCGACGAAAGGCTCCTCGTGTCCGACCCGATCCTCCGCCCGCGCATCGCCCTGCTCCCCCTCGACGACCGGCCGGTGAACGTGAAGCTGCCCGGCGACGTCGCCGCGGTCGCGGGCGTGACGCTCGACGTGCCGCCCGCCGAGATCCTCCCCGCGTACCGGACGGCGGGCGACGCGGACGCGCTCGGCGCCTGGCTGCGGGAGCGCGCGGCCGACCCGGCGACCGTGCACCTCGTGGTGTCGGTCGACATGCTGCTCTACGGCGGACTCATCGCGAGCCGGACGAGCCACGACACGACGCGTGACGTGCTGGCGCGTCTCGACGTGCTGCGCGAGGTGCGGCGGATGCGCCCCGAGCTGCCGATCTCGGCCGTCTCCCTGGTCACGCGCGCCAGCAACTCGTACTCCGCGGCCGAGGAGCCGGAGTACTGGACGGCGCACGGCAAGGAGATCCACGCCCTCGGGGGCGACGCCCACCGGCTGCTCGGCGAGACTGACGTGCTGCCGCTGGAGGAGCTGACACCCGTGCCGGCCGATGTCGTGTCGGACTACGCGACGCGGCGCCTGCGCAACCACATCGTCAACCTCTCGACCCTCGGGCTGGTCGAGGACGAGACGCTCGACTTCCTCGCGATCACCGCCGACGACACCGCGCCGTTCGCGGCGGGAAGCGCCGAGCAGGTGTGGCTGCGGCACTGGATGCGGATGCTGCCGTCGGGCCGTCGCGTGCTCATGTACCCGGGCGCCGACGAGGTGGGGGCGGCGCTCGTCGCCCGAGCTCTCGCGGGGAACGCCGGGGTGACGGTGTCGTTCGCGGTGGCGTGCGCCGACGCCGCGGGGATGGAGCGGATCCCGCCGTACGAGAACATGTCGCTGGCGGCCTCGGCGAGCCGGCAGATCCGCGCGGCCGGTGCCGTCGAGGTGGCGGCGGACGCCGACGTGACCCTGGTGCTGCACGCCCCCGACCCCGACCGGCACGACATGTTCCGCGGGCGGCCCGATGTGGTCGACACCGCGGCCGTCGCCGGCACCGTCGCCCTGGTGCGGGAGCGGCTGGAGGCGGGCGAGCGGGTCGCGCTGGCCGACGTGCGGTATCCGAACGGGGCGGACGAGGCGCTGGTGCGCGCGCTCGCCGACGCCGACCTGCTCGGGCGGCTGGAGGCGTTCGGCGGCTGGAACACGGCGGGGAACACGCTCGGCAGTGTGGTCGCGGTCGCGGCCGCCGCAGTGGTCGGCCGGGCCACGGGGTCGTTCGACGAGCGGGCGGCGCGGATCGCCCTGCTGACCCGGCTGCTGGACGACTTCGCGTATCAGGCCGTCGTGCGCACGGACTCCGGGCCGTCGCTGTTCCCCGACATCTACCCGATGGCGGACGACGCGCGGGTGGCCGAGGCGTCGCGGGTGATCCGTGCGGAGCTGACGGCGCTGCTGGAGTCGATGCTCCCCGCCGACGGCGTGCGCATCGACGAGCTGACGCTGCCGTGGCGGCGGTCGTTCGAGATCGGCCTCGTGCTGCGGTAGCTCCGGCGGCCGTCGTTCGCGCTTGCCTCATCGAACGATTAACGATAGATTCCTGTTGTTTCTCGACGGGAGGTGTCGCATGGCCAAGGGAACGACGATCGCGCTGCAGGTGGTGATCGCCCTCGCCCTGCTCGGGTCGCTGGTGGTGCAGACGGTGATCGCGCCGCTCGTGTACGCCGACCTGGAGGGGGAGGCGACGTGGGCGCGCATCACGCTGGTCGCGATCCTGGTGCTGGGCGTCGCGACGATGCAGGTGTTCGGGGTGTGCGTGTGGATCCTGCTCCGGAAGGTGCGGCGGGGATCCCTCTTCTCGACATCCTCGTTCCGCTTCGTCGACACGATCATCGGGGCGATCCTGGCGGCGGCGGTGCTCGCGTGGGTGCTCGCGGCCCTGCTCGCCCCGGGCGAGATGGCGCCCGGCGTCGTCGCGCTGATCGGCGGTGCGGGAGTGGTGCTCGCCGGGATGGCCCTGCTCGTCGTGGTGATGAAGGCGCTGCTGCGGCAGGCGATCGACCGCGACGCGGAGGCGCGGGCCCTGCGGTCCGAGCTCGACGACGAGGTGATCTGATGCCGGTGGTCGTCGACATCGACGTGATGATGGCGCGCCGGAAGATCGGTGTCGGCGAGCTGGCGGAGCGCATCGGGATCACCCCCACCAACCTCGCCGTGCTGAAGAACGGCCGCGCGAAGGCGGTGCGGTTCACGACGCTCGATGCGCTGTGCGCGGCGCTGGACTGCCAGCCGGGCGACCTGCTGCGGTGGGTGCCGGACGACGACGGGGCGCCCGCGGACTAGCCCGGCAGCACGGAGTCGAGCAGCCCGGGGAAGCGGGCGTCGAGGTCGTCGCGGCGGAGGGTGAGGGTGCGGCGCCGCCCGTTGGGCTCGTTGCGGATGACGCCGGCCTCGCGCAGCACCTTCATGAAGTGCGACTTGGTGGACTTCGGCAGGTTCGGGTCGGTCGCGTGGCAGGAGGCCATGTCGAGGGGACCGCCGCGCATGACCACCACCGAGCCCATCGTCACCGCCCCGTCCGCCGCGCCCCGGCGCCCCCACCCGACCGCGACGCGCACCCGGCTCGGGTTCGTGCTCGTCGTGGTCGCGCAGATCCTGATGATGGCGGGAGCGAGCGCACCCTCGCCGTTCTATCCCGTCCTCGCGCACGACATCGGGTTCGCGCCGGTCGTGATCAGCGCGGTGTTCGCGGTGTACGCGGTCGCACTACTCCTGACGCTCCTCACCGCCGGGTCGCTGTCGGACCACGTGGGGCGGCGACCGGTCGCGGTCGTGGGGTTCCTGCTGCTCGCGGGGAGCATGTTCCTGTTCTGGCACGCCGACGCCGTGTGGGTGCTGTTCGTGGCGCGCATCCTCCAGGGCGTCGCGAGCGGGGCGCTGATCTCGGCGCTGTCGGCGACGGTGCTCGACTTCGCCCCCGGGGGTCGAGCGAAGACGGCCGCGCTGTGGAACGCGCTGAGCCCCGGCATCGGACTCGCGCTCGGCGCGCTCGTGTCGGCGGTCATGCTCGACCTCACCCGGGAGGCGCTGCTGGACGTGTTCGCCCCGCTCACCACGGTGTACGTGCTGCTCGCAGCGCTGTTCCTCGTCGTGCCGGAGACGGCTCCGCGGCGGCCGGGCGCGTGGGCGTCGCTGAGCTTCCGCCTGTCGATCCCCGCCGCGATCCGGGGCGACTTCTGGCGCGGAGCCCCGGCCGTGGTGGCGGGGTGGGCCACGGGCGGGCTGTTCCTGTCGCTCGGCGCGAACATCGTGGCGCGTGAGCTCGGCGGCGTCGCGCACCTGTGGCAGGGCCTCGGCGTGGTGCTGCTCGCCGGGGTCGGGGCGGTCACGGCGTTCGCGATGCGCGGGCGCTCGGCGCACACGAGCGTGCTGTTCGGCACCGCCGCGCTCGGCCTCGGCACGCTGCTGTCGCTCCTCGCGCTCGGGGTCGCGTCGCTCCCCTTCTACCTGGGCGCGGCCGCGGTCACGGGCATGGGCTTCGGCACGGCGTTCTCCGGTGTGGTCGCGTCGCTCGCACCGCGGATTCCTGCGACCGAACGCGCCGACACCTTCGCGGTGCTGTACGTGCTCGCCTACCTCGCGTTCGGCGTGCCCGCCGTGGTCGCCGGGTCACTCGTCGGCGTGGTCGGGCTGGAGGCGGTGTGCGTCGGGTACGGGGTGGTGGTGATCGGGCTCGCCGCGGTGGCGTTCACCCTGCGGGTGCGGGCGGGGCGGTAGCTCCGGGGGTCAGGGGGTCGTCATCGGGGTGGTCGACACGTCGATGATCCCGAGCGGGAAGGGGCTCACGACGGACCAGGACCCCGAGTTGAACTGCTCGAGATCGATCGACTGGAACCACACCTGCGACACCACGACGGCGATCACGACGAGCACGCCGGCTCCGTACATCGCGCGCTCCAGCGTCCGCAGTGCCGCACGCTCGTCGGCAGCCTTCGTCACGCGACCGAGCGCGATCAGGAAGATCGCTGCGAGGGCGACGTAGACCAGCACGTTGGACTGAAGCGCCATCGAGACGCAGACGGGGGCCTGGTCGACCGACCGACCCTCGGAATCGACGAAGCCGCCGCTGCCGTCGTAACCGCCCGGGCAGTAGCTCTTGCTGCCCGTCATGAACGCGGAGTAGACGACGCCCGCGACCACCATCCAGATCAGAGTTCGTCGAATGCCCGCGATCACCACGGCGCCCGGGAGTGCAGAGGCGGCGGTCTCGATGTGCTGCGACGGTGGCGGCGTGAGCGACACGGGGTCTCCTTCGCGGTCGGTCCCCTTCATCATGGCGGAGGTGCCGGCGGAGAGGAAGGGTGCAGGTGCGCACGCAGCGGCCCCGCGCGCGCCCGGAGGCGACGCGCGGGGCCGACTGCCGCATCTCAGCGGCGGCGCCACACCGCGACGGTTCCCGCGCCG
Organism: Microbacterium sp. PF5; assembly: GCF_004794315.1. NCBI lineage: Bacteria > Bacillati > Actinomycetota > Actinomycetes > Micrococcales > Microbacteriaceae > Microbacterium > Microbacterium sp. PF5. The sequence continues at coordinate 14,624 of NZ_SSDQ01000169.1, forward strand.
ATCACGGCGAGCGCGGCGGCACCGAGGAAAAGCCAGGAGAAGCCGCCCGTCATCGCCTCGGCGGCAGGGACACCGGCGGCATCGAGCGCCGAGGTGCGCAGTCCCGCGATCGTTCCGAGGACCGCGAGGCCGACCGCACCTCCGATCTGCTGGCTGGTGTTGATGAGTCCGCCCGCCAGTCCCGCCTCTCCCCCGTCGACCCCGTCGACCGCGAGCTGGGTCGTGGCGACGAACGCGCCCCCGAGTCCGATGCCGATCAGCAGCGTGGGGCCGAGCAGGTGGACGAGGAAGACCGCGTCAGACGGAGCGAGCGCGAGCCACACGAGCCCACCGGCGAGCACGAGGAGCGAGGCGGCGAGCACGCGTCGAGCGCCGGCGCGACCGATCAGCGCCGGGACGACGCCCGCGACGACGACCAGGGCACCGGCGAGCGGCAGCTGGGTGAGGCCGGTCGCGAGCGCGTCGTAGCCGAGCACCGCCTGCATGAACACGGAGAGCGCGAAGAACAGCGCGACCATGGCGGCGCCGCCGAGCAGCATCACGACGTTGCCGAGGGCGAGGTCGCGGTTGCGGAACACCGCCAGCGGGAGGAGCGGCTCCGGCGCGCGACGCTCGATCAGGAGGAACACGGCGCCGAGCACGAGCGCGACGGCGAAGAGCCCGAGGGGCAGAGGGTGGACGAAGCCGAGCTGCTCGACCGCGCTGAACGCCCCGACGAGGGCGACAAGTGCCGCGGTCACGCTGATCGCACCGGCAGCGTCGAGGCGACCGGAGGCGCGGACCGTGTCGCGGGTGATGAGGAGCGGGACGGCGATGAGCACGACCGCCCCCACCGGGACGTTCACGAAGAACACCGACTGCCACCCGAGGGTCGCGGTGAGCACGCCGCCGAGGAGCACGCCGGCCGCGGAGCCGATGCCCGCGACGGCACCCCAGACGCCGAGCGCTCTGGTGCGTTCGGTGTCGTCGGGGAAGAGGTGCGTGAGCAGGGCGAGGGCCGCGGGGGCGAGCAGCGCGGCGGATGCCCCCTGGAGTGCGCGCGCGGCGAGGAGCATCTCGGGCACGATCGAGAGCCCCGCGAGGGCCGAGGCGACGACGAACCCCGCGGTGCCGAGCAGGAACACGCGGCGGTGGCCGTAGCGGTCGGCGAGCCGCCCGCCGAGGAGCAGGAGGCCGCCGAACGCGAGCACGTAGGCGGTGATGACCCATGCGAGCGCGGCCGTGTCCATGCCGAGCTGCTGCCCGAGCACCGGAAGGGCGATGTTGACGATGGAGGCGTCGAGCACCACGAGGAACTGCGCGAGCGCGAGCACGCTCAGGGCGAGCCAACGGCGGGTGCTGCGCAGAGGGGCTGCGGCGGAGGTGAGCGGAGTGAGGGTGGTCATGGTTCTCTCTTCTCTGTCGTGTCGGTCGGTGTGGATGAGGGGAGAGTGATTACTCACTCACTCTTGTGAGCATGCGAAAGCGCGCGCCCTGCGGGGGGTCACTCGGGGTGGGTGATGCCCGCGGTCAGGAGGGCGACCCAGTCCTCGGGCCGTCCGTCGAGCTGCGTGGTGACGATGAGATGGCAGAGCTGCCCGTAGGCGATGAAGCGCTGCACGTCCTCGTCGCTGCCGCCGGAGCGGGACTGGACGTAGGTGGTGATGCGCCCCAGCCCCGCGCGCAGCGCCTCACCGATCACCTCGATGTCGGCCACGGACTGCGCGTGCACCTGGAGCATGAGCAGCGTGCGGTCGGAGATGAGGTGGGCGTAGGCATCGCCCATCGCTTCGAGCACGGTCGCGGGCTTCTGGTCCTGCGCGGCGTCGGCGCCCTCCTCGAGGGCGACGAGGATCGCGTCGAAGCACGCGTCGAGCGCGGCGACGAAGAGCGCCTCCTTGCCGGAGTACAGCTTGAACACGTAGGCCGGGGAGATCTTCGCCTCGCCCGCGACATCGGCCACGGTCGTGCCGTGGAAGCCCCGGCGCGCGAACGCACGCAGAGCCGCAGCAGCCACGAGCGGACGGCGGGCGTCGGCCGTGGAGAGGACGGAGCTTCGGGTGGCGGGCATGAGAGTGACTGTACACTCACTCTCGCGGGCGGGGCAAGAGGTGCGGTGATTGTGGGGGCTGAAGCGGCAGGGCGATGGGACTTCCGGGTCGGTGTGTCCGCATAGGCTGGATCGTCTGCCTCTTCCTCTGAGGCACCTTCCCCCTGGAGCCCCCATTGTCTGCAACGACGGCCATCGACCGCGCCCGCTATCGCGACCACCCGTCGGTGCTCACGGCGCTGAAGAACCCGCGGATGCTGACGCGCGAGGTGCTCGCCGGGCTCGTCGTGGGGCTCGCGCTGATCCCGGAGGCGATCGCGTTCTCGGTGATCGCGGGGGTGGACCCGAAGGTGGGACTGTTCTCGTCGTTCATCATGGCGGTGTCGATCGCGTTCCTCGGCGGGCGCCCGGCGATGGTGACCGCGGCGACCGGGGCCGTGGCGCTCGTGATCGCGCCGGTCGCGCCGACGTACGGGCTCGACTACTTCATCGCGACGGTCATCCTCGCCGGGATCTTCCAGGTCGTGCTCGGAGTGCTAGGCGTCGCGAAGCTTATGCGGTTCATCCCCCGCAGCGTCATGGTCGGGTTCGTGAACGCGCTGGCGATCTTCGTGTTCAGCTCGCAGTTCCCGCAGCTGATCGACGTGCCGTGGCTCGTGTATCCGCTCGTGGCGCTCGGCATCGTCGTGATGCTGGTGATGCCGAAGCTCACGAAGGTCGTGCCGGCGCCGCTCGTGTCGGTGATCATCGTCACCGGGGTGGTGCTCGCGTTCGGCATCACGGTGCCCACGGTCGGCGATCAGGGCGAACTGCCGCGCAGCCTGCCGGAGCTCTTCATCCCGCACGTGCCGCTCACGTGGGAGACGTTCACGATCATCGCGCCGTTCGCACTCGGGGTGGCGCTGGTCGGGCTGATGGAGTCGCTGCTGACCGCGAAGCTCGTCGACGAGATCACCGACACCCACTCGAACAAGACGCGCGAGTCGTGGGCGCAGGGCGTCGCGAATGTGCTGTCGGGGATCTTCGGTGGCATGGGCGGCTGCGCCGTGATCGGTCAGACCATGATCAATGTGAAGGCCTCGGGCGCTAGGACCCGCATCTCCACGTTCTGCGCCGGGGTGTTCCTGTTTCTGCTGGTGGTGGTGTTCGGCGACTTCGTCGGGACCATTCCGATGGCGGCGCTCGTGGCCGTGATGGTGATGGTGGCGATCGGCGCGTTCGACTGGCACTCGATCAAGCCGTCGACGCTGAAGCGGATGCCGAAGAGCGAGACGTTCGTGATGCTCGCCACGGTCGTGCTCGTGCTGATCACGCACAACCTGGCGGTGGGTGTTGTGGGCGGCGTGCTGGTCGCGTCCGTGCTGTTCGTCCGGCGGGTGGCGCATTTCGTGACGGTGACGCGTTCGGTTGCGGGCGACATGGTGACGTATGTCGTGCAGGGGGAGCTGTTCTTCGCGTCGAGCAACGACCTCACGACGCTGTTCTCCTACACGGACGACCCATCCCGCGTTGTTGTTGATCTGTCGGGATCGCACGTGTGGGATGCGTCGACCGTTGCCGCGTTGGACGCGATCGAGACGAAGTACGCCGCGTTGGGGAAGACGGTGGAGATCGTCGGAATGAATGACTCGAGCGGGACGATGCACGGGCGGTTGACGGGCGGGTTCGAGTAGAGGCCCCGCTCAATACCGGGAGGTAGGCGGGGCACTCGCATCGCGTTGCTCCTTCGCATCATGTACGGCCAGATCGCCTCCGGCGCTGTACAACGGGAGCCGATAGCCCTGCCGTTGATACGTCAGAATCAACTGCTCTTCCCGCGCGCACGACTCCCCGAAATATCGGTACTGTTCGGAATGAAATCCGAGCGTAAGGACGGCAATGATGCCCGAGACAACACCGCAAGGCTGGTACCCCGATCCCCACCAGCCCGAGCAGCAGCGCTGGTGGAACGGCACGGAGTGGACGACGCATACTGCCCCACTCAACCTCGCCCCTGCTGCGGCATCTCCCACCGCACCAGGCGAAACGAAGTCGTCGGGTCTGAAGATCGTCATCATCACGGCGGCCGTCGTCTTGGCTGTGGCGCTGCTCACGCGGAGTCTCGGCGTGATCTTGATGCTCGCAGGAGTCGTTCTGTTCTTCGTGGCGGTTTACGCAATCGCACGAGGGTCAGCCAGGTTCTTCCGTGTTCGCTCCCGCGGGGCCGGCTGGGCCGCGCTAGGCATCGCTTTCGTGCTGATGTTCGTCGGCACGGGAGCCAACGCCGCCCTCGGAGGCCCTGGATCCAATTCGACGAACGCAGATTCGACAAGCTCGGCTGCTAAGCCACTCGCCTCGTCCGCAACGGACGAGCCCACGCCCTCGGCGGTGCCCACAACCTTCGAAGAGGTCGATGTGTCGACTGTGATCCCGTTCGATCGCGCGACGGTCAATGACCCGCAGATCGATGTCGGCCAGACGGTCGTCACAACGGCAGGAGTTGCGGGAACGAAAGTCACCACTTTTCGCGTGAAGTACATCGACGGTGCAGAGGTCTCGCGCGAAGTCGTGAGCGAGACCATCACCGTGGCTCCCGTTTCGGAGATCACCTCGATCGGTACCCGTCAACCGGCACCTGCACCCGTGCCCCTGGTGCAGCCGGCCGCAGACTGCCACTCCAGCTACGCAGGCGTGTGCGTGCCGATCGCCTCAGACGTGGACTGCGACGGCGGGGGCGGAAACGGTCCCGCCTATGTCCGAGGACCGCTGCAGGTTGTCGGGCCCGATGTGTACGAACTCGACCGCGACGGCGATGGGATCGCCTGCGACTGAGTCGGCGTTGAGGAGGCTCGGCCCTTCGCTGCTCGCGCCGTCCCTCACGGCCGCCAGTTCGGGACGACTCATCGGTGATCATGGCGCGGAGGCGGCGAACCGCTCGTTCGCGCCCAGTCGCCCGAGTCCCTAACTGCTAGCGTCGCTCCCATGCCGAGCCAGGAGACCCTTGCCGCCCTTCGCGCCTTCGTCGCCGAGCGAGATTGGGATCAGTTCCACTCTCCGGAGAACCTGGCGAAGAGCATCTCGATCGAAGCGGGCGAGCTTCTCGAGTGCTTCCAGTGGTCTGCGGACTTCGACCGGGAGCAGGTGGAGGCCGAACTGGCAGACGTCATCACGTACTGCATCCACCTTGCGAACAAGCTTGGTGCCGACCTTGATGACATCGTCATGAAGAAGCTGGAGTCGACGAAGGCGAAGTACCCCGTGGAACTCGCGAAAGGGCGCATGACGAAGTACACCAAGCTGTCCGAGGCGCCCGAGTGACAGAGTTCAGCATCCAGCGGCTCCCATTTCAACGCGACGCCGTCGATGCGTGGGCCCGTGACGACACCCGGCACACCAATTGGCCTGTCGTCTATGTGATCGAGGGGAGCACTCAGCGCACGTCGCCCGGGCTCTATGTCGGAGAAACGGTGAACGCCGCGAGCCGGATGCGTCAGCACCTCGCGGGATCAAAGCGGCACGAGGCTCTCGAGTCGATCCGGGTCGTCGTTGACCACACCTTCAACAAGTCCGTGTGCCTCGACCTCGAGTCGCACCTTATTCGGTGGTTCTCCGGTGACGGCCGATATCGCATCCTCAACGGCAACGACGGCCTCACGGACGCGCAATACTACGATCGCGACCTCTACCGTGAGTCCTTCCGGGACGTGTTCGATGCTCTCCGCGCCGAGGGGCTTTTCTCCCGAAGCATCCCGCAGATCGAGAACTCCGATCTCTTCAAGCTGTCGCCCTTTAAGGCCCTCACGGACGACCAGGGCGTCGCGATCATGGACATTCTCGAGGGCCTACTCGACGATCTTCACGATCCCTCCGCCCGGTCGACGCTCGTCGTTCAGGGCAACCCGGGAACGGGCAAGACGATCATCGCGATCTTCCTCATGAAGCTGCTCGCCGACATCCGCGACTACCAGGATCACGACGGCGTCGAGCCGGACTCGATGTTCTCCGAGTTCTTTGTTCCGGAAAATCGTGAGCTACTTAAGAGCCTTCGCATGGCTCTTGTGATTCCTCAGCAGTCGCTCAGGGAGTCCGTGAAGAAGGTGTTCAAGAAGACGCCGAAGCTCAACGCGGGAATGGTGATGTCACCGTTCCAACTGGGCGAATCGGATGACGAGTTCGACCTCGTACTCGTCGACGAGACTCATCGGTTGGGCCAGCGCGCGAACCAAGCATCGGGCGTGCAGAACAAGAAGTTCCGAGACATCAATGCGGCTCTGTTCGGCGAAGACGACCCCACTTACACACAGCTCGACTGGATCAAAGCTCGAAGCAGACATCAACTCCTGCTGGTGGATGGCGAGCAAAGCGTGCGGCCGCATGATCTCGCGCCATCTGCACTCGATGCCGAGGTGAGAGCGGCGAAGGACGCGCACCGCTTTTTCCGTCTGACCACCCAGATGCGCGTACGGGCGGGAGCCGATTACGTCGAGTTCATCCGCGCGCTGCTGCGGGAGGAAGCGCCAGTGCTCCCCGACCTCGGCGAGTATGAACTCCGCCTCTTCGATGACCTCGGCGAGATGCGCGAAGCGATCCGATATAAGGACGCCGAAGTCGGTCTTTCGCGACTCGTCGCAGGCTACGCGTGGGACTGGGTGTCCAAGAAGAACCCCGACGAGTTCGACATAGAGCTCGACGGCGAGCGCCTGCGGTGGAACGGAACAGATAAGGACTGGATCAATTCACCGGGAGCGCTCGAGGAGGTCGGGTCGATCCACACCGTCCAGGGATACGACCTCAACTACGCGGGCGTCATCATCGGGCCGGACCTCCGCGTAGACGCCACAACCGGCCGGATCGTTGCGGACCGCGAGAGTTATCGCGACAAGAAAGGCAAGGAGAACACCGGCCATCTCAGGAACTCGTTCGGCGACGACGACCTGCTGACCTTCATCCGCAACATCTATGGGGTGCTGCTCACGCGGGGGATGCGCGGGACGTACGTATATGTGTGTGACCCCGCGCTTCGCAAGCGCCTCGCCGCTGCATTCAGGAGCTAGCCCCGAACCGCTCCCCCGAACTCACCTGCTGCGCCACCCGCCGTAGCGCCAACAACAACGGCTCCACCAGCACAGACCCCAACACCACGTACCGCACGGCCGCCTCCGCGGACTCCCCCGGCACCCCCGCGATCTCGGCATCCGCGATGCGCCGCGCCGACCGCAGGTACTCGCGCATCACGGCCTTCGGCACGACGAAGCCCGCGCGCTCCAAGCCGTCCAACGCCCGAGCCACCGCGTGCAGCACTGCCTCGTCGCACATCCCCGGCTTCCACCCGAGCCCCTCGACCAGGGCTTCGGCCTCCGCCAGATCGACAGACTCCTCCACGGGCGGAGTGATCGCGGCGTGCGCGGTCCCGAGCAGCTCGTGAGGATTCGCGGGCGGGTCGTCCAGCGCGCCGAGCACCCGGCGCGTCTCGGCGATGCTCACGCCGGCGTCGAGCAGCGCCCGGATCACCCGCAGCCGCTCCACGTGCTTCTCGCCGTACGCGGCCTGGGTCGGCGACGTCCGCTCGCCCTCGGGGAGCAGCCCCTCGCGCAGGTAGTACTTGATCGTCGGCACGGTCACGCCGGTCTGCGCCGACAGTTCGGAAATCCTCATGGCCACCTCTTGACATCGATAGTAGCGCTATCCAGTATGGATAGTGACGCTATCCAATCGAAGGAGGCACCATGTCCAAGGTCGTCACGGGCCGCATGACCCACCACCACGACGGCGAGCTCGTCGTGTTCCACATCGGGATGCAGATCAACCGCTGGTGGCGGCCCGACCTGTGGCTGCCCGCGTTCGTCGCGATGCCGCGGATGCTCCGGGAGCTCAGCACCGACCACGACTCCGGCCTGCTCGGCTACCAGCTGCTCCTCGGATCGGGCGGCCCCTATGTCGTGCAGTTCTGGTCGTCGGTCGAGAAGCTCTACGCCTACGCCTCGAACCCGAACCAGGAGCACCGCCCCGCCTGGACTGCCTTCAACCGCGCCGCCCGCAAGGCGCCCGGCGCGGTGGGCGTGTGGCACGAGACGTTCCTCGTCGACACCGCCGAGAGCGTCTACGTCTCCACCAAGCGCATGGGACTCGCCGCCGCCACGCAGCACGTCGAAGTGCCCCGCCGCCACGACCGCGCCCAGGCGCGCTTCACCGACGGACGGACGGAGGCGACGAAGCCGCTAGCCTCACCACATGCCCCGTGACCTGGTCTGCTTCCAGGTCGCCGATGGCGACTTCTGACCACATCCTTCCCTGCATATCACCGCGCCGGCACCGTTCGGGGTAGCGTGCCACTGGTCCCCTCGGCAGACAGGCGCTCCACCCGGCGCCGCCCCCGGCCGCGGACGACCCCGCGCGTGCACCCGCGCGCGGCACAGGACCTCGCGCACCACCCTGCGTGAGCCCGACCGGAAGGCGATGATGCCCGACACCTCGAAGACCCCGTCCCACTCGGTCTGGCGGCGCAAGCCGGTCAGCGACATGACGGAGGAGGCCGCGCGCAGCGGCCTGCACAAGTCCCTCGGCCTGTGGCAGCTCACGGCGATCGGCGTCGGCGGCATCATCGGCGTCGGGATCTTCTCGCTCGCCGGACTCGTCGCACACGGCGACGCCGCCAACCCGGGTGTGGGACCGGCCGTGCTCATCTCGTTCCTCATCGCCGGGCTCGCCTCCGCGGCCGCCGCCCTCTCGTACGCCGAGTTCGCGGGCATGATCCCCCGCGCCGGCTCCGCCTACAGTTACGGGTACGTCGCGCTCGGCGAGGTCGTCGGCTGGTTCATCGGCTGGGACCTCCTGCTCGAATACGTGGCCATCGTCGCGGTGGTCGCCATCGGCATCTCCGGCTACCTCGACGCGTTCCTCTCCGGGTTCGGCATCCACCTGCCGCTCTCCGTCACCGAGACCGCCGACGTGCCGGGCGGCGCCATCAACGTGCCCGCGATCGTCATCTGCCTGCTCGTGACGTTCCTCCTCAGCCGCGGCACCCAGACGTTCGGACGCTTCGAGCTCGTCGCCGTCGCCATCAAGATCGCCCTGATCCTCGGCATCGTCGGCCTCGGCATCTTCTACATCAACACCGAGAACTACGACCCCTTCATGCCCAGCGGCTTCGGCCCCGTCTTCACCGGCGCCGCCACCGTGTTCTTCGCCGTCTTCGGCTACGACGCCATGAGCACCGCCGCCGAAGAGGCCAAGGACGGCCGCAAGCACATGCCGAAGGCGATCATCTTGTCGCTCATCATCGCGATGCTGCTGTACGTCGCCGCGACCCTAGTGCTCACCGGCATGCAGAACTACACCGAGATCGACCCCAAGGCCGGCTTCGCCTCCGCGTTCACGGGAGTGGGCCTGCCCGTCGTGGCCGCCATCATCTCCGTGTTCGCGGTGCTGTCGATCCTCACCGTCATGCTTACGTTCCTCCTCGGCGCGACCCGCGTCTGGTTCTCGATGAGCCGCGACGGACTCCTCCCCGGCTGGTTCAGCAAGGTCGACCGCCGGGGCGTGCCGCAGCGCGTCACCTGGATCGCCGGCATCGCCTCCGCCTTCTTCGCCGGCGTCTTCCCCATCCGCGCGGTCGCCGACCTGACGAACATCGGCATCCTCGCCGCGTTCGTCGTGGTGTGCGTCGCGGTGATCGTGTTCCGCTACACGAAGCCCGACGCCCCGCGCACGTTCCGCCTGCCCTTCATGCCGGTGGTCCCGATCATCGGCGTCGGCTTCTCCCTGTTCCTCATCTCCCAGCTGCACTGGGAGACCTGGCTGCGCTTTGCCGTCTGGCTCGTGATCGGCCTGATCATCTACTTCCTCTACGGCCGCCGCCACTCCCTCATGAACCCCGACAGCCCCCGGCACCGCGCGGAGGAGAAGTCGTGAGCGGGAGCCCGACCCGCGGAACCGCCCGGGAGCGGGGAACGGTCGTCGCGCTGGTGCTGCTCGGCACGGCGCTTCCGACGGTCGCGACCCTCCCGCTGTTCCACGACGTCGCGTGGGTCCTCTGGCTCGCTGCTCTGATACTTCTCGGAGTCGCGTTGGCTGTGGTGGGAAAGGTGCTCCGCAGACGCGGCTAGCCAGAAGCGATCACTCGTTCGCCTCCGAACCGCGGCCGCTATTCCGTCCCGGACGCGGATCCCATCCTGATCGCCGAATTCAGGTACAACCCCGCCACGAGAACCAGCACGACACCTCCCACGAAGACGAGTGGCGGATTCGGGAACTGCCCCGCAGCGATCGACGCGCACGCTCCCTGCGCGAAGAAGAACAGAGCAAGCGCGATGCTCATGCGGCGGGCGTACGTCATCCTCCACCACGGCCGCCTGGCGTCCGACTCTGCCGGCCCGCGAAACGTTCGCGCCGACACGATCGCCGCGGAAACGAGCGCCACGACGGCCCAGATGACGCCGAGCTCGAAGCTCACGGCGCTCAGAGGGACAAGGACAAGCGGCATTCCGATCACGACGACGAGGACATATCCGACCTGCCCCGAGGGCTCCTTGATGCGCATTGCTGTCTCCCTTCCCCCGACCGCGGCGAAGGACGTGCTCGCGAATTCCGACGCGACCCATCCCCGCAAAGCCCCCGCGATCGATTCGTCATGAACGCTGGCACAGGGGTCGATGCGGAGTCCAGAAAAGTGCACACCCTCCAGCCGTTGTATATCGGTGGTGGAGGCTCAGCCCTGGGCAATCCCGCGGAGGAGCAGGAGCACCGTCTCCTCCACACGCTCGGCGCTCAAGGGCTGACCGATCAGCGCGGCGTACGAGGCCATCGCGATGAACTGATCCGCGATCGCGGCGGCGTCCACGTCCGCCCGCACGTCTCCGTCCGCCCGTCCACGCGACATCCGCTCCGACACCCACTCGCGGATCGGCGCCGCGAGCTTCTCGTTCAACACCAGCCCGAGCTCGGGGTCGGCCGCGGTGACCTCGATCAGCGCCCGCGCGAGCGCCACCCCCTGCGGCCGGGCGAGCCCCGCGGACACCGCCGTGAACCAGGCCCGCAGATCCGCGCCGAGGTCGTCGGTCATCGGTACCGCCACATCCGACCCGGGCAGGGTGCCCTCGAGCAGCGCCTCGCCGAGGATCGCGGCCTTCGTCTTCCACCAGCGGTAGATGGTCTGCTTCGACACCCCGGCCGCCTCCGCCAGACCCTCGATCGTCACGGCCTCGTAGCCGTCCTCGGCGAGAGCGCGACGCATCGCGTCCAGCACGGACTGGCGGGCTTTCTCGCTGCGAGGACGGGCCACCCATCGAGCGTACAGAGGCGTACACTGGAACATAAGTAGACGCACCGTTGCGAAACCCGAGCAAGGAGAAAGAGCATGGCCCTCACCGCACACTCCACCATCGGCGACTGGATGAACGACCCGACCGGCGGCCCGCTCATCCGTGGACTCTTCGAGCAGACGGGCGCCGACCCCGAGCTCCTCACCCCCGTGCTCGGCCTGCCCCTGCAGCAGCTCGTCGCCATGAGCCAGGGCCAGCTCCCGCAGTCGGTCGTCGACGACCTGGTGCGCGCCGCCAACAACGGCGAGATCCCCGAAGACGACGCCTCCGAGGGGTGGACCGAGAAGGTCACCGCGGGCCGCTTCGCCGGCAAGACCGTGATCGTCACGGGCGCCGCCTCCGGCATCGGCAAGGCCACCGCCTCCCGCATCGCCCGCGAGGGCGGCCGTGTGATCGCGAGCGACATCGCCGCCGAGAAGCTCGACGCCCTCAAGGCCGAGCTCCCGGAGGCCGACATCGTCACGGTCGCGGGCGACCTCACGAAGCAGGAGGCCATCGACGCGGTGCTCGCCGCCGCGGGCGACCGCATCGACGGCCTCGCCAACGTCGCCGGCATTAACGACGACTTCTCCCCCGCGGGCGAGACCCCCGACGCCGTCTGGGACCGCGTCATCGCGATCAACCTCACCGCCCCGTTCAAGCTCATGCGCGCGGTCATCCCCGTGATGGAGAAGGCCGGCCGCGGCGCGATCCTCAACGTGTCGAGCGAGGCCGGCCTCCGCGGCAACGCCTCGGGCAACGCCTACACCGCCAGCAAGCACGGCATCATCGGCGTCACCAAGTCGGCCGCCTTCATGTACGGGCCGAAGGGCATCCGCGTGAACTCCGTCGCCCCCGGCGGTGTCGCCACCGGCATCCCGATGCCCCCGCACATGTCGGAGTACGGCTCCGGGCGCCTCGCCCCGTTCCAGCAGGCCATCCCCACCGTCGCGACCGCCGAGCACCTGGCCGCGTCGATCACGTTCCTGCTGTCGGACGACGCCGTGAACATCAACGGCGCCATCCTCGCCTCGGACGGCGGCTGGTCCGTCCAGTAACGCGACTCCCTGAGACCGACGCCCCCGCCGACCCGAACGGCGGGGGCGTTACTCGTGTGCGGGCGCGGGTCTGATGCGGCAGGTGAGAGCGGCCTGCGCCCGGGGCGAGGTGCACTGTCGTTACGATGCCCGGATGACGTACCTCGACCTGTGTGAGCGCTTCATCGAGCGGGAGTTCCCGGCGGCGGAGATCGCGGTGATCGGCGGCAGCACGGCCCGCGGCGACCGGACGGCCTCCAGCGACATCGACCTCCTCGTGATCGGCGACGCGCTGTTTCCGAACGGCGGGACGAGCCTGGCCGCGACCTACCGCTTCGAGGGAGAGATCTTCGAGGTGTTCGCGTACACGCACGACGGCTACCGGGAATGGGCGCGCGGCGGGATCGATCAGCACCGGCCCGTCATCGTCCACATGCTCGTCGAAGGCGAAGAGGTGCGCGGCGGCCAGGCCCTCACCGCCCTCCGCGAGGAGTGGGGCGCGCGACTCGCAGACGGCCCGACCATGGACGAGCATGAGCTCGCGCTGCGGCGCTACATGATCACCGACCTGCTCGACGATCTGCGCGACGCCACCGACGAGCTGGAGCGGAACGTCATCGCCTGGACGCTGTTCTCCCGGGTCGCGGAGCTCGTGCTGCTCACCGAACGGCACTGGATCGGAACGGGCAAGTACCTCCCGCGGCGGCTCCGCGACCTGGACCCCGCCCGCGCGGAGCGCCTCGCCGCACCCCTGCTCCACGGCGACCTCACCGCGTTCGCGGCACGCGCGGACGAGGAGCTCGCCCGTGCCGGGGGTCGCGTGCAGGACGGCTTCGTGCGCTGACGGCTACACCACCCCCACAAGCTCGTCCCGCACCCAGGACCGCAGGGTCGTGGGGGTCGTGGTCACGAGCGAGCGCGGTTGCTCCGGGGTGAAGTCGTCGCGCAGCCCGGTGGACATGCCCAACACCGCCTCCGCCATCGCCTCCGGCATGCCCGCAGCCTTCAGGCCCTGACGCAGGTCGTCGTCGGCGATGCGCTCCACCGTGACCTCGCGGCCGAGCTCGTGCGTGAGGATGCCGGCGACCTGCGCCCAGCTCAGATCCTCCGGCCCGTGCACCGCCTGCACCCGCCGCCCGCTCCACTCGCGGTTGAGCAGGGTGAGCGCGGCGACCTCGGCGATGTCGCGCGGCGCCACCCACGGCATCGTCGAATCGAGCGGCAGCACCGTCGACAGCCGCCCGGCCCGCAGCGACTCCGCGTCGAGCAGCAGGTTGCTGAAGAAGTAGCCGCAGCGCAGATGGGTCACAGCGATGCCCAGAGCGTCGAGCGCCACCTCGGTCGCGGCGAGCCCGTCGATCTCGCCCGCGCCGTGACGCCTCTCGGCACCGACGCTGCTCTGGAACACCACCCGCCCGATGCCGTTCCGCGCGACCGCGCCCACCAGGGCGTCCGTCGCCCGCGCGTAGTCGGCGAGCGGATCCTCCGACATCACCGACGGATCCACCCAGTACAGGGCGTCCACGCCCCGGGTCGCGGCGCTCACCTCCTCCGCGTCCTGCGAGTCGGCGCGGGCGATCTCGACGTGCGGCCGCAGCTCCGCCGCGATGCGATCGGGGGTGCGCGTGAGCAGGAGCGGACGGACGCCGGCGCGCACCAGCATCCGCGTCAGGTGCCGGCCGACATGGCCGTTCGGGGTCGTGACAGCGATGCGCATGAGGGATCCTCTCGTTCGATGTCCGCCCACGTTAGAACCAGATACGGCCTGATCCTGGCCGTATCTCGCGGGATCATGGAGGCGTGGACACTCCGTCGAACCGCACGCTCCGTCTCCTGTCCCTCCTGCAGACCGGCGGCGAGTGGAGCGTGCCCGAGCTCGCCGCACGCCTGGAGGTGAGTGCCCGGACCGTCCGCCGCGATGCGCAACGCCTCCGCGACCTCGGCTACGACGTGCACTCCCGACCCGGACCCGGCGCCGCCTACCGCCTGCGCCCCGGCACCCGCATCCCTCCGCTGCTGCTCGACGCGGACGAGGTCACCACGATCATCACGGCTCTGCTCGTGCTCGAGACCGGAGACCCCGCCGACCCCGCGCCCGCGGTCGCCCGCGCCAAACTCGAACAGACCCTGCCGCCCGCGCTGCGCCGCCGAGCCGCCGCCACCGCCCTGTCGACGCAGATCCTCCAGCCGGAGACGGCCGCCGTGGACTGGGCACTCGTCGGCACCCTCGCCGACGCGGTCGCCCAGGGCTCGCGCCTCACCTTCGACTACACCGACCAGCACGGCACCGCCTCCGCGCGGACCATCGAGCCGCACCGCCACGTGCGGCGGACGTCGCGGTGGTACGTCGTGGCATTCGACCTCGATCGCGACGACTGGCGGCTGTTCCGCCTCGACCGGATGCGGCACGCGCGGATCCTTCCGGGCACGCACACCCCGCGCGACTTCCCCTTCGCGTCGGTGGAGGCGTGGCTCACGAGCGACTTCGGGCGGACGGACGCGGCGGCGCCGGGATCCGCAGGAGTGATGTGAGTTGTGGTGAGCCGCGGTGCGCGGGCTGCGGGTGCGGGCTACGGGCTACGGGGTGAGAAGGCGGAGTCTCGCGCGCAGACGCGCACGCCGCCCGGGTCCGCGGAGCGCACCCGCATCGGTCCGCAAGGCCCTGTCCCTCCCTCCCGAGCTGCCCGTACACTCCCGGGCATGCTGAAGATCGTGTCGATCGTGATCCGCGTGAACGACCTCCCGGCCCAGGCCGCGTTCTGGAAGGCCGCCCTCGACTATGTGGAGCGCGACCCCGCCGAGGACGACTGGCTCGTGCTGAAACCGCGCGATGCCGAGACGCCGTGCATCGCGCTCGACGCCCACCACTCCGAGCGGGTGCTGCCGCCGCGCATCCACCTCGACATCTACGCCGAAGACCAGGCCGCCGAGGTCCGGCGACTGGCCGGGCTCGGGGCGCGCGAGGTGCACTGGGACGGCCGGCCCGACGACGCGGACTACATCATCATGGAAGACCCCGAGGGCAACCGCTTCTGCATCGTCGACCGTCCGGACTGGCGCGGCTGGGAGGCCTGAACCGCCACCGGATGCGGGCCGTGCGGGGTGGAAAACACACCGGAAGCCGCCCGGAGAGGAGCGATTCCGACCCCGCACGCCAACCGAGCCGCGGTCGCCCCCGTGCGGGGTGGGAAACGCACCGGAAGCCGCCCGGGGAGGAGCGGTTTCGACCCCGCACGCCACCGGGCCCGAGGTCACACCCCGGCGCCGCGGGCGCGAGCCGCCCGGACGAGGGCGGCGTTGCCGGGGGCATCGGTGCCGTCGGGAAGCAGCAGCACGTCCTCCAGGCCGATCCGCGTGTCGAGCCCGAGCTCCACGGCGAGGTCGAGCGCGGCCCAGGCCGACCGCTCCTCCCCGTGCAGCAGGATCGGCAGGTCGGGCTCCTCCTTGGCCACGTGCGCGACCAGGCCCTCCGCATGCGCGCGCACCACCTCGGCGGCCTCGTCGGGAAGCTCGACGAGCACCCGCACACAGTCCCCGCGCACCGGCGAGTGCCGCCACACCTCCAGGCCCGCCGCGTCCCAGATCCCCGCCTCCACGCCGATCCCGCGACGCCGCAGCAGGGCGGCCACCTCATCGGCCCCCGCCTCGTGCCAGTTCACCGAGGCGTAGTCGGGCAGCTCGGTCCACGACTCGATCGCGGCGAGCCGTCGCGACACGTCGGGCTCCGCCCATGCACCGGTCGTCACGCCCACGGGCACACCGGGGCATGCCGCGCGGACGGCCCCGAGCCACCGCTGCACGTCCCGCGAGTCGAGCGAATCGCGGCCCGACGCATCCTTCGGGTGCACGTGCACCTCCGCCGCACCGGCCTCGAGCGCCGCCGCGGCGTCTTGCGCGACCACCGTCTCGTCGGCGCTCAGCCAGGGATGCGACGCCACCTCGCGCGCGCCGTTCGCGCACACCTGCAGCAGCATCGGCGCGGTCACCACATCAGGTCGCGCGGGTGCGCCTCGTTCGGAGCGACATCCTCGGACGGCCCTTCCTCGGTGCGCACGAAGTGCTGCACCTGTCGCGCGACCGCCGCCCCGCGACCGACCTTCACCGCCTCGTCCATCGACTCGAAGCTGCTCCCGAGCGTGTGCGACTCGCCCTGGATGCGGTTGAACCAGATCCCGTTGCGCGAGAAGGTCTCGATGTCACCTGCGGCCATGCCCCTGCCTTTCGTCGTCCTTCCTTTCTACGTGGGGCGACCGACAGCGAAGAGGGCCTTGACACCGTGTTTCCGCCCACGGCGCCGGCCGCATCTGCGCACGACTCCTCCGATCCACGGCGGACCTCGCGCACCCTGACCGCCGCCCCGCTGCTTCGCTGATAACGTTCCCTTCAGATCGCGGACACCACGGCTCGGAGGCAGGAATGAGCGAGAGGGCGCACCGGCCGACCGTGAAGGAGGTCGCCCAGCGCGCGGGCGTCAGCCCCATGACGGTGTCACGCACGCTGTCCGGCGGCGTGAACGTGAAGCCCGAGGTGCAGCAGCGGGTGCTCGCCGCGGTCGCCGAGCTCGGGTATCACCGCAACGAGAACGCCCGCAGCATCCGCCCGGGTCACAGCAGCGGACTCATCGGCGTCGCGATCACCAACATCGCCAACCCGTACTACAGCACCTTCGCACTCGGCGTGGAGGAGGAGGCCGCTCTCACCGGCCGCCGCATCCTGCTCGGCAACACCTCGGAGGACGCCGCCCGCGAGGCCGAGCTCGTCGGCGACTTCCTCGGGCGTCGCGTCGACGGACTCATCGTGGTGCCCGCGAGCACCACCTCCACGCACCTCGCCCACTCGCAGAACCAGGGCGTGCCGGTGGTGCTGGCCTCGCGCCGCATCGACGGGCTCGCGGCCGACAGCGTGGTGCTCGCCGACGAAGACGGCGCGTTCCGCGGCACGACGGCCCTGATCGACGGCGGTCACACCCGCATCGGTTATCTCGGCAACGCCCTGTCGATCTTCACCGGCGAGCGCCGCCATGCCGGGTTCGTGCGGGCGATGGAGACGCGCGGCCTCCGGGTCGACCCGCACCTGGTCGCCACGAACCAGCAGACCGTCGAGCAGGCGCGCGATGCCACCCGCGCGCTGCTGCGGGCCAAGAACCCGCCGACGGCGATCTTCTGCGCCAACAACCGCAACGCGATCGGCGCGCTCAAGGAGATCAGCACACAGCTCGCCACGGGGCTTCGTGCTTCGGCCGACTTCCCCGAGCTGCTGAGCTTCGACGACTTCGAGCTCGCCGAGCTGTCGCCCGTGCCCATCAGCGTGATCGACCACGACCCGCGAGAGCTCGGTCGCACGGCCGCCCGCCTGCTGCTCGACCGTCTCGACGGCGGCGATCGCGAGGCGCCCGCCCGCGAGGTCGAGCTGCCGGTGTCGCTCCGCGGCGTGCGCTGAACCACCCCTCGCCGCGGATGTTGACACTCCTCGCCTGCGTTGATAACGTTACCAATCATCGACGAGGAGGCCGGATGGAGCTGTGCATCGATTTCGGGGGAACCGAGATCAAGCTGGCCGTCATCGACGGCGACCGCGTCCTCGCGTCGAACCGGCTCCCCGTGCGCGGCACCGCCGCCGACCTCGCCGACGCGGCCCTCGACGCCCGCCGTCTCCTGAGCGAACTCGGTGCCGAGGCCGACGCCGTGGGCATCGCCGTCCCCGGCGTGGTCGACCCCGCGACCGGGCGCATGCGGCACGCGAACGCCAAGTACGACTTCCTCCGCGACTTCGACCTCGGCACCTGGGCCCGCGCGGAGTTCGGGCTGCCCGCCGTGGTGGAGAACGACGCCCGCGCGGCGCTGATCGGCGAGACCTCCGCGGGCAGCGCCCTCGGCGAGCGCGACGCCGTGCTGGTCACACTCGGCACGGGCATCGGCACGGCCGCCCTCCTCGACGGGGTCGCGCTCCGCGGCCGCACGGGTCACGCGGGCATCCTCGGCGGACACCTCACGGTCGACCTCGACGGCCCCACCTGCCCGTGCGGCAACATCGGCTGCGGTGAAGCGCTCGCCAGCACCCGCGCCCTGCCGGCGGGCGTGAGCATGACCGAGGTCTTCACGACCGACGCGCACCCCGAGCTCCGCGACCGCTTCCTGCACGTCTGGGGCGCGGTCGTCACGAGCCTCGTGCACTCCTACGACCCGGCCGTGGTGATCCTCTCCGGGGGCATCCTCCGCGCGGGCGCCGCGATCAGCACGCCCGTCGACGAGTACCTGCGCGCACACCTGTGGCCGTCGCTCACGCCCCCGCGCCTCGTCGTGCCGCCCGAGCCGGAGCTCTCGGTCGCCCGCGGCCTCAGCGTCCTCGCCCGCGCCGC
>NZ_SSDQ01000170.1:0-58909 GCF_004794315.1 Microbacterium sp. PF5
GGCGCCGCCCCCCCGCCCCCCCGCCGTGCCCGCGCGTCGCGCCCGGAGGCGCCCGTGCGCGCCGCGGCCTGGGCGGCTGCCTGGGATGACCGCTCGCTGACGAACGACCACCTGGACGCCGAGATCGCCGGGTTCCGCGCGGGCGGGCGTCGCGACCTGATCTCCGATTTCGACGCGGAGTACTTCTCCCGCATCCGCGACGCGTGGAGCGAGCGGAGCATCGAGCTGGCGCAGCGCCTCGTGATCGGGCTGTTCCCGGCCGGTGACACGCTTGACCCCGTCGACGCGTGGCTCGACGCGAACGCGGGCGCCCCGGCGGCGCTGCGTCGCCTCGTGGTGGAGCAGCGCGACCACCTGGCGCGCGATCTCCGGGTCCGCGCCGGCCAGGCCTAGATCGGCTCGACGGTCATCCCCATGACCGTGCGCACGATCCACGGGTGCGCGCGGTCGTCGTCGATGTGGCGCATGCCGAGCTTCTCGGCGACCCGGCGGGACGCGGTGTTGTCGGGGTGGATGATCGCGGTCAGCAGCGTCGGCGCGAGCTCGCGCGCGACGAGCTCGACGCAGGCGCGTGCGGCCTCCGTGGCGTAGCCGCGCCCCTGGAGCTCCGCGCGCACGTGGTAGCCGACCTCGAGCACGGGTTGCCCGTTCGACGACTGCCACGTGAGGCCGCAGTCGCCAACGAACGCGCCGTCGTGGGTCTCCAGGGTCCACAGGCCGTGCCCGTCCTGCGCGTAGCGCTCGCGCATGCGGACGATCCACGCGGCGCTCTCGGCGCGGGTCTTCGGCGCGGGATAGTAGGTCATCACCGCGGGGTCGCCGAGGAGCGCGGCGAGGTCGTCGAGGTCGTCGTCGATCATCTCGCGGAACACGAGCCGCTCCGTGGGGCGGGGCAGGAGCCGTCGCGGGGCCGACCGCGGTGGGGTGCTCACAGGTCGAGCGTGTCGCCGGGGTCGAGCACGAAGAACTCGCCGCCGTTCTGTTCCGTCGCCCACTGCAGCCGCTGCCGGTGCATGTTCCTGCCGATCACGGACAGCGTCATGTCGTGCGTGCCGAACGCCCGGCGCGGCTTGACGGCGAGCACGTAGTCCATCGCCTCGCCGATCTTGAGCCACGGGCCGCCGAGCGGTGCGGCCAGGGTCTGCACGTCCACGCCGTCCGGCACCGCGTACGAGTCGCCGGGGTAGTAGAGCTCGTCGTTCACGAGCACGCCGACGTTGTCGATGGTCGGGATCGAGGAGTGGATCACGGCGTGGGTGCCGCCGAAGAACCGCAGTGTGAACGGTCCGACCTCGATCGTGTCGCCGGGCGAGACCACCGTGATGTCGTAGCCGTCTGCCGCCCGGGCGACCCCATCCGGGCCGTAGACGGGGGTGCCGGGCGCGGCACGGAGGATCCGGTCCAGCTGCTCCGGCGTCCAGTGGTCGGGGTGCTCGTGGGTCAGCACGACCCCCACGAGTCCGCTGAGGTCGTCGGGCGGCGTGGTGAAGGAGCCGGGATCGATCAGGAGGGTCTGACCGTTGAGGTCGAGACGGAGGGCGGCATGTTCGAACTTGGAGACGCGCATGACACGAGTCAACCGCTCCGTGGCGGTCGCGGCAATCACCGCGACGGCGCGCCACGCCCGGGAGTCGCGCGGACGCGGTGCCGATTTGGCGCGCAGAGAACGGCCGTGCCATACTTGAACGGTTGTCGCGGGACGGAAACGCTCCGCCAGACGGCCCCATCGTATAGCGGCCTAGTACGCCGCCCTCTCACGGCGGTAACGCGGGTTCGAATCCCGCTGGGGTCACACAACACGACGAAAGCCCTCCGGTTTGCCCGGAGGGCTTTCGTCGTCTGCGGCAGGTGCTCATCCCGCGGGTCGCAGCGACAGGATGCGGAAAGCCGCCGTGCGAAGGGGGACGATCATGAGCGCCATCATCGCCCCGCCGAACACCGCGAACGGCACCCAGACCGCGGTCGCCGAGGCGAGCGCCCCGAATCCGGCCATCGCCGCCGGCATCAGGCAGTCATCGCCGAGGCGGGTGAGCGCGCCCATCCGTCCGAGGTAAGCGGTGTCGACCGTCGCGGAGAACGTCGCGCTCAGCAGCACCGAGGCGAACCCTGCGGTGGCGCCGATCACGAACGCCGCCGCTCCCACCGTCCAGGCCGGTCCCACGCCCAACGCCGCGATCCCCGCCCCCTGCACGACCAGCGCCCAGAATCCGCCGTAGGCCTCGCGCCGCGGACGCCACTTCGCGACTGAGACCGCCCCGAGCGCGGCGCCGAGGCCCAGCAGCGCCTCGAACAGTCCGACGGCCTGAGCGCCCCAGCCCTCGTCGTGCGCACGCAGCGCCAGCCCGATGCCCACGGCCGGCCCCACGGCGAGGTTCAACCCCGACAGCGCGATCACCAGGGTGCGCGTGGTGCGGTTCGCCGCCAGGTGCGCGAAGCCGGAGCCGATGCCGTGCAGAGCCGACTGCCGGGCGGCACGCGCCAGGCGGAACCGGGGGCGCAGCCAGAGGGCGAGGAACGCCAGGACGACCGTGAACGTGAGCGCGTTGACCGAGGCGCTGCCCACCAGCCCGGTGTGCGCGACCACCAGGCCACCGGCGGCGGCACCGCCCATCGTCCCGAGCCGAGAGGCCGTCTGCGCGGCGGCCCCGTACGACGGCAGGTCGGACGTGCGCACGAGCTGCCGGGCGATGGTGCCCGCCGACGGCTCGTAGAACGCATCGCACACGCCGAACGCGACCGCGGCGAACACCAGCACGGCGACGGTGGGGGGCGTCGCCAGCACCCACAGGGCGACGGCGACGAGAACGGCCACGCGGGCCACGGTGAACAGCAGCATCACGCGGCGGGCGTCCACGCGGTCCGCGAGCACCCCGCCGAACAGCAGGATCAGTGCCCGGGGGAGGGTCCCGGCGGCGACGATGAGCCCGGCGACCGCGGGGGACGCGATCTGCACCGCCGTCCACGCCAGGGCGATGGTCCACAGCGCATCCCCTGCGTCGGAGAGGGCCTTCACGCCGATCCAGGCATGGACCAGGCGGTCGCGCCGGAACGGCGGAAGCGGCGCGAGCTCGACCGGCTCCTCGACCGCGGTCATCAGGGCTCCGTGGGGAACGCGTGGGCGAACACGAAAACCGGCACGCGCTCCTGGCCGTCGTCCAGTGCGATGCCGCCCTGCCACTCGCGGATGGTCTGCAGCAGCCGCGCCGAGAGGTCCCGCAGCTCGTCGGGGGAGGCCCACGCGGTGGTCTCGGTGTTGGATGCGTCGTACCCGGCATAGGCGGGGTCGTCCCGGTGCCGGTGCCAGCGCTGGAGCCGGTCGATCTGCATGCGGATGCCCTGGCGTTGCGCCTCGCGGGCGAGCAGCGCATCGGCGGGGGAGTCGGCGAAGTCGTCCACCGACCAGGTGAGCCCTCGTCGGGCCACCCGCCACCAGCTGGTGCGGCGGTCGTCCGACTCATCGGGCGCGCGTTCGACGACGCCCGCGCGTTCGAGCATGCGCAGGTGATGGCTGATGCTGCCGACCTGACTGTCGAGGGCGCGCGCGAGCGTGGTCACCTGGCACGTGCCGTAGAGCAGGAGGTAGTCGTAGATGCGGCGGCGCAGCGGGTGATGCACGGCGGTGATCACGGAGATGTCTTCCACGGGCATCACGCTAGGGCGGGGTCCCCGGGTGCACAAGAGTTCTTGTATACCCCGGAAAATCAGGTTTGCGAGTCGGGTCCCTCTCGCCGTCAGCCCTCGTCGCCCGTGCGCGCGGCCGGTGCCTCGGAGCGGTTCCGGCGGGTGCGACGCGACCGACGGATCAGCCAGACCACGAGCACGACCACCGCGGCGACCGCCAGCCAGGGGAGCAGGAAGCCCACCGCGATGACCAGTGCGTTCAGCGACACGACGAGGCCGTTCCACCCCGCGAGGAGACCGTCGCCGAAACCAGCGGGGTCGGCCGTGCTCGGCGCGGTGGCCTTCGTCAGCTGCACCTGCAGCGACGACATCGCCACCTGATCGTCGAGGGCAGCGAGCTGCTGCTCGTACGACTCCAGCTGCGCTTGCCGGTCGGTGAGAGCCACCTCGGCCTCGATGAGCTCCGACACGCTGCCCGACTGCGCCATGAGCTGCGTGAGCCGTTCGACCGACGCCCTGGTCGAGTCGACGCGTGCCCGCAGGTCGATCGCGGTCGACGTCACATCCTGCTTCGACGTGGAGGACGACAGCACCTCGCCGGTGTCGCCGAGCGCCGCGATCACGGCGGTGAGGTCGGTGGAGGGAACGCGGATGCTGATCCAGCCGTACGCGGAGTCGGCGGGCGCGGGCGCGCGGGTGTCGTCCGCCGCGAGCGCCTTGCCCACCTCGGTGCTCTCGACGTAGCCGCCGTGCTCCTCGGCCAGCGCGGCGATGGCGTCCGCCGCGTCGGGGATGCTCTTCACCTGTACCGTGGCCTGCGCGGTCGCGATGATGTCGCGGCCGGCGTCCGCCGTGGCGGCCCCCGGCAGCGCCACTCCGGGCAGCATCCCGCCGCTCGTGTCGGAGCGCGCGCCGTCGCCGGGCACCGAGCCGGGCGGGACCGCGGTGGTGCCCTCCGGCGCGGAGTCGGTCGACGATTCGGTCACCGCGTCGCCCGGGAGGCTCAGTCCCTCGACCGTCGACACCGCGGAGCCCCCGACGCTGTGCAGGATCGGCGGGGTGACGAGCACGCCGATCACGAACGCGGCGGCGATCCCGCCTCCGGTGAGCCAGGCGCGGCGGCGCCGACGGGCCTTCCCCTCCGCCGGCCGCGCCGGAGCGCGCTCCTCGGCGATCTCGGCGAACACCGCGTGCTCGATGCGGGCGATGGCCTCGTCCGACAGCTCGGGGAGCTGCTCGGCGGGAGTCTGTGCGTTCATGCGTCTCTCACTTCCCTCACGGCGCCGCGCAACTGCGTGCGCACTCGCGAGAGACGGTTCCGGACGACGGCGTGCGTGACCCCGAGCTCCTCCGCTGCGGCCTGATAGGCGTAGCCCTCCGCCGCGCACAGCCGGAAGATCTCCCGGTCGAGCTCGCTCAGCGTGCCCACCTCGGCAGCGATCCGCGCGGCGAGCGCGGCCGTGATGACCTGCTCCTCCACGCTGACCGTGCTCGCCAGATCCTCGTCGACCGCGTCCGCCGTGTGCGCCCGGTCGCGGCGACGCTGGCGCAGGCGGTTCGCCGCCTGGAACCGGCAGATCGTCGCGAGCCAGGGCAGGATCGACTCGCCCTGCAGCTCCAGGCCGGGGAGCTTGCGCCACGCGACCACGAACGTCTCCTGGGTCACGTCCTCGGCATCGGCGGGGGAGGCGAGGATGCCCTGCGCGATCCAGTACACGGGCCGCACATGGGCCCGGTAAAGCTCGCGGAAGGCGCCCTCGTCGCCGGCTGCGGCCTGGGCCGCCCACCTCTGATCAGTCGTCTGGGAAGGCATCGGGGTTCCGTTCGGTGTCTCTCACCGGTGAGTGTCACGATCGGGCCCATCGTCTCAGACCCGGATTCCCGACGCGATCGCTCACGCCGCAGGCCGGATGCTCCGGTAGCATGGCTCCGGCGAGAGGGAGTATCCCGGACCCGCGCGTAACGTCATCACGAGCACCGACACCGCTGCTCCGGGCGCGCGACGCACTTCGGTGCGGGGGAGAGACTTTCGGACATCACCGACCCCTCGCGAAAGGTGCAGTGCGCCGTTGGACATCCCCGTCTGGTTCGAGATCACCTCGATGGTCGTGCTCACGATCATCCTGATCGGCGACCTCCTGCTCATCCGGCTGCGGCCGCACATCCCCTCGACGAAGGAGTCGACCCTCTGGGTGGTGTTCTACGTCGGGCTCGCGCTGCTGTTCGCGGTGCTGCTGGGAAACGTCGGCGGCTGGCAGAACGCGGGCGACTTCATCACGGGCTGGGCGCTCGAATACAGTCTCTCGGTCGACAACCTGTTCGTGTTCGTGCTGATCATGGCGCAGTTCGCCGTGCCGCGTCGGCTGCAGCAGCAGGTGCTGATGGTCGGCATCATCATTGCGCTGATCCTGCGCGGACTGTTCATCCTGGTCGGCGTCGCGGTGATCGAGAACTTCTCGCCGATCTTCTACGTGTTCGGCGCCTTCCTGGTCTACACCGCGATCCGCCAGGCCATGCCGGAGGGCGACCACGAGGACGAGGTCAAGCGCGAGAACTTCATCGTGCGACTGCTGCGTCGCCGCATCGACATCAGCGAGACGTACGACGGCTCGAAGATCCGCACGACCGTCGACGGGAAGCGCATGTGGACGCCCATGGTGATCGTGTTCATCACGATCGGCGTGACCGACCTCATCTTCGCGATCGACTCGATCCCGGCGATCTTCGAGATCACCACGAACGGCTTCCTCGTGTTCGCCGCGAACATCTTCGCGCTGATGGGGCTGCGGCAGCTGTACTTCCTCCTCGGCGATCTGCTCGACCGCCTGCGGTACCTCCACTACGGCATCGCCGTGATCCTCGGCTTCATCGGCATCAAGCTGATCCTGCACGCGCTGCACGTGAACGAGCTGCCGTTCATCAATGGCGGACAGCACGTGGAGTGGGTGCCCGACATCGACAACATGGTGTCCCTGGGCGTCATCCTCGTGTCGATGACGGTCGCCACGGTGGCCAGCCTCGTGGCGTCCTCGCGGGAGAAGCGCGCGGAGCGGCGCAGCGCCCCCGTCGGGGACTGAGCGGCCGGGAGGCCCGTCAGAACGACCGCAGGTTCGCCTGCAGCCCGCCGTCGGCGTACTCGCGCCGGAGCAGCCCGCGTCGACGCAGGATCGGCACGAGCTCGTCGAGGGTGCGGTGCAGGGTGACGGGGTGGAAGTCTCCCCACAGCAGCACGCCGTCGTTGCCCCAGTCGCCGAGCTCCTCGACGAGGTCGGCGAACTCGTCCGCGGTGCCCACGAATCCCGTCCGGTCGGAGAGGCGTCCCGCTCGCGCGAGAGCGGTGAGGTGAGCGCGCAGCGGGGCGTCCTCGCCGCGGTCCCCGACGAGCCGCTGGATGCTGCCGCGCGACACGTGGGCACCGAAGATCGACAGGTCGAGCGGTCGGTCGAGGTCGAGCGCGGTGAGGTCGGTCTCCAGGTCGCTCGACTGCTTGCGGGCGATCTGGTGCAGCGCGGCGTCGTCGGGACGCGCGGAGGCGGCGACGATGCGGTCGGCCTCGTCTCTCGATGACGTGATCACGGGCTGGATGGCGAACAGGATCGTGATGTCCTCGGGGCGTCGGCCCTTCGCGACCGCGGCCTCGTGCACTCTCGCGCGATAGTCGCGCACCGACTTCTCGTGCAGCGGGGCGAGCGCGAGCTGCACGTCCGAGTTCGCTCCCGCGAAGCCCAGGCCGCGTCCGGAGCCCCCGGGCGAGACGATCGCGGGCTCCCCGTCCGTGAAGGGCAGGGCGTTCAGCGGTCCGTCGAACGCGTAGTGGCGGCCGCGATGCGCGACGGGTCGCAGCCGACTGCCGTCGGCGTACACGTCGGTGGCGCGGTCGGCGACGAGCGCCCCGTCGTCCCAGCTGTGCCACAGCGACCGGATGCCGTCGAGCCACTCCTCGGCGCGGTCGTACGCCTCGTCGTGCCCGAGCTGCGGGGCGTCGGAGAAGTGCCGCGCGCTCCCGGTGTCAGTGACCACGTTGAGGCCGAGCCGATGGCCGCTCAGGTGGTGCAGCGTGGCGAACTGCCGCGCGGACGTGTACGGCAGCGATGCGGCGGGGTTGACGGTGGGGACCACGCCGAGGTGCCGCGTGGCCTGGAAGAGGTACGGCGCGAGCAGCAGCGGGTCGTGCTTCGGGCCGCCGAACGCGTGGCGCACCCGGAGGTCGATGGTCTCGGGCGAGCCGAGCGAGGGGCTGTCCTCGATGATCACGAGGTCGAATCCCGCCTGCTCGAGCGTGCGGGCGGCCTCCTGGTACACCTCGGGCCGTGTCCAGTCGTAGTCCCAGTCGAGGGACGGGTAGCCCCACCCCTGCGGGCCGAAGCCGCGGGCGAGGAACCAGCCGAAGTGCTGCGGCCGGGTCATGCCACCGTCTCCCGCACCGACTCGAGCACGCGTGCCAGGTCGGCCACGAGGTCGTCGACGTCTTCGATGCCGATCGAGAGGCGCAGCGTCCCCGGTGCGACGCCGAGCACGCGGCGCTCCTCGTCCGTGCGCTGCGCGTGGCTCGTGGTGCCCGGGTGCAGCACGAGCGAGCGCACGTCGCCGATGTGGGTCATGTGCGTGAACACCTCGACCTCCTCCACGAAACGACGCGCGGCGGGGAGGCCGCCGCGCAGCGTGACGGTGAAGATCGAGCCGAAGCCGCCGTCCAGGTAGCGTCGTGCGGTCGCATGGTGCGGGTGGGTCGGGAGGCCGGCGTAGTCCACGCTCTCAACGGCGTCGTGCGCGGCGAGCCAGCGCGCGACGGCGAGCGCGTTGCGCGACTGCCGCTCGACCCGCAGCCCCAGCGTCTCCGTGCCCTGCCCGATGAGGAAGGCGTTGAGCGGGGAGGGGGAGGCGCCGAAGCGCGGCGCGACCGACTCCCGCACGTACGCGATGCGGGCGTTGCCGCCGTGGCGGGCGTACACGCTCGGCAGTCCGCCGCGGCCGGGGAGCACGAGGTGCGGGGCGTTGTGTCCGGCGCGGTCGGCGTCGAAACGGCCGTCGTCGACGATCACGCCGCCGAGCACGGAGCCGTGCCCGGCGAGGAACTTGGAGGCGGAATGCACGACGATCGCTGCGCCGTGCTCGAGCGGGCGCAGCAGGGCGGGAGTGGGGAGGGTGTTGTCCACGATCAGCGGGATCGCGGACTCGTCGCCGATCGCGCTCACTGCGGCGACGTCGAGCACGTCGTTGCGGGCGTTCGCGAGCGATTCGGCGAACAGCGCGCGGGTGGTGGGACGGATGGCCTCGCGCCAGGCGTCTGGATCGGCGATGTCGTCGACGAACGTGGTCTCGATGCCGAGGCGGGCCAGGTTGTCGAGGAAGAGCCCCCGGGTGCCCTCGTAGATGTGGGTCGACGACACGATGTGGTCGCCGGCTCCGACGACCGACAGCACCGCGGCGGTCACAGCGGCCTGACCGCTCGCCACGAGCACCGCGTCCGCCCCCGACTCGAGCGAGGCGAGCTGGCGCTCGACCGCGCGCACCGTCGGGTTCCCGGTGCGGGTGTAGCCGAATCCCGTCCCCGTGCCGAAGTGGTCGGCGGCGTGGTCGAAGTCGTCGAACTCGAAGCCGGCCGTGAGGTAGATCGGGGTCGCGCGCGACGCAGCGGTCTCGCGACGGCGTGCGGCGTGGACGGCACGGGTGGCGAAGCGGGCGGTGTCGACGGTCATGCGGGGCCTCTCGATCGGGCGGGTGAGCAACAGAGTGTCACGGCGCGTCGCGGCGTGTCCGAGCGGTGGTAACCTGACGTCATGCGGACCGTGCTCCTTCTTAGCGGCCGCGGCGAGACCTCGATCTGAGCCCCTCCTCGTCGCGGAGTCCATCGTGGGCCGAACCGCCAGCCACAGGAGACACGCCATGACCAGCCCCGATTCCGGAGCCCCTTCCGCACGCCGCAGGACCCTCGCCGAGAAGGTCTGGGACGACCATCTCGTCGTGAAGGGCGAAGACGGCCAGCCCGACCTCATCTACATCGACCTGCACCTCGTGCACGAGGTCACCAGCCCGCAGGCCTTCGACGGTCTGCGCAGCGAGGGCCGCCCACTGCGCCGCCTCGACCTGACGATCGCGACCGAGGACCACAACACCCCGACGTGGGAGATCGACAAGCCGATCGCCGACCTCACCAGTCGCACGCAGATCGAGACGCTGCGCCGCAACGCCGCCGAGTTCGGGGTGCGCCTGCACTCGCTGGGCGATGCCGAGCAGGGCATCGTGCACGTGGTGGGGCCGCAGCTGGGCCTGACGATGCCCGGCATCACGGTGGTGTGCGGCGACTCGCACACCTCGACCCACGGCGCGTTCGGCGCGATGGCGTTCGGCATCGGCACGAGCGAGGTCGAGCACGTCATGGCGACGCAGACCCTGCCGCTCAAGCCGTTCAAGACCATGGCCATCACGGTCGAGGGCACGCTGCGCCCCGGTGTCACGGCGAAGGACATCATCCTCGCGGTGATCGCGAAGATCGGCACGGGCGGCGGTCAGGGCTATGTGCTCGAGTACCGCGGCAGCGCGATCCGCGCCCTCTCGATGGAGGGCCGCATGACGATCTGCAACATGTCGATCGAGGCCGGAGCCCGCGCGGGCATGGTGGCGCCCGACGAGACGACCTTCGCGTACCTGGAGGGGCGGCCGCACGCACCGAAGGGCCAGGACTGGGAGGACGCGGTCGCGTACTGGCGCACGCTGCCGACCGACGAGGGTGCCGAGTTCGACGCGGAGGTCTTCATCGACGCGAACGAGCTCGAGCCGTTCGTGACGTGGGGTACGAACCCGGGACAGGGGAGCTCCCTCTCCGCCGCGGTGCCGGACCCCGCGCAGATCGCCGACCCGAACGAGCGCGCTGCCGCCGAGCGCGCGCTGGAGTACATGGATCTGACGCCCGGCACTCCGCTCAAGGAGGTTCCGGTCGACGCGGTGTTCATGGGCTCCTGCACCAACAGCCGGATCGAGGATCTGCGCGCGTTCGCGTCGATCATCCAGGGCAAGAAGAAGGCCGACGGCGTGCGCGTGATGGTCGTGCCCGGCTCCGCGCGCGTGCGGCTGGAGGCCGAGGCCGAGGGCCTGGACAAGGTCATCACCGACTTCGGTGCCGAATGGCGCTTCGCCGGTTGCTCGATGTGCCTGGGGATGAACCCCGACCAGCTCGCCCCCGGGGAGCGGTGCGCGTCCACCTCGAACCGCAACTTCGAGGGGCGACAGGGCAAGGGCGGTCGGACGCACCTCGTGTCGCCGCTCGTGGCGGCGGCCACGGCGATCCGCGGCACCCTGTCCAGCCCGAGCGACCTGACGGAAGAGGCCTGACCCATGGAGAAGTTCACGACCCACACGGGCATCGCCGCTCCGCTGAAGCGGTCGAACGTCGACACCGACCAGATCATCCCCGCGGTGTTCCTCAAGCGCGTCACCAAGACCGGCTTCGAGGACGCGCTGTTCCACGGATGGCGGCAGGACCCGGAGTTCGTGCTCAACCAGCCCGTGTACCAGGGCGCGTCGATCCTCGTCGCCGGTCCCGACTTCGGTACCGGCTCGAGCCGGGAGCACGCCGTGTGGGCGCTGCGCGACTTCGGCTTCAAGGTCGTGCTCAGCCCGCGGTTCGCCGACATCTTCCGCGGCAACTCCGGTAAGCAGGGCCTGCTCGCCGCGACGATCTCGGGGGACGACCTCGAGCGGTTCTGGGCCGAGATCGAGCGGAATCCCGGGGCGCAGATGACCGTCGACCTCGAGGCGCGCACCGCGTCGGTCGGCGGCATCCAGGCCGACATCGGCATCGACGATTACACTAGATGGCGGCTCCTCGAAGGGCTCGACGACATCGGGCTCACGCTGCGCAACGAAGACAAGATCGCGCAGTTCGAGGCCCGTCGCGAGTCGTGGCGGCCGCGGACCCTCCCCGTTCAGTGAGACGGAGGGGGCGGGGGAGCCAGGGGTAACCCCGCCCCCGATGAACGAAGTGAGGCCCCAATGACGACACCCGTGCGCGACGCTCTTCCCGACGACGTCCCTGCGCTCACCGGAGACGTCCTCGCCATCCGAGGAGGCCGACCGCTGCGTGGCCGGGTCGACGTCAAGGGCGCGAAGAACCTCGCCACCAAGGCGATGGTGGCCTCGCTCCTGGGAGAGACGACGAGCGTCCTGCGCGACGTGCCGGCGATCAGCGATGTGGCCGTGGTCCGCTCCCTTCTCGAGGTGCACGGTGTCCGGGTGTCGGAGGGCGATGAGCCGGGCTCGCTCGTGTTCGACCCGAGCGACGTGGAGTCGGCGCACTTCGAGGAGATCGACGCCCACGCGGGCGCGTCCCGCATCCCGATCCTGTTCTGCGGGCCCCTGCTGCACCGGCTGGGCCAGGCGTTCATCCCCGACCTCGGCGGCTGCCGCATCGGCGATCGCCCGATCGACTTCCACCTGGACGCGCTGCGCAAGTTCGGCGCGATCGTCGAGAAGCTGCCGAGCGGCATCCGCCTCTCGACCGGCGGCACCCGCCTGCACGGCGCCAACATCCACCTGCCGTACCCGAGCGTCGGGGCGACCGAGCAGGTACTGCTGACGGCGGTGCGCGCCGAGGGCGTCACGGAGCTGCGCAACGCCGCGATCGAGCCCGAGATCATGGACCTGATCGCCGTGCTGCAGAAGATGGGCGCGATCATCTCCTACGAGCCGAACCGCGTGATCCTCATCGAGGGCGTCGAGAAGCTCCGCGGCTACGACCACCGGTCGATCTTCGACCGTAACGAGGCGGCCTCGTGGGCGTCGGCCGCTCTGGCGACGGACGGCGAGATCTTCGTCGGCGGCGCCAAGCAGCAGGAGATGCTGACGTTCCTCAACGTGTTCCGCAAGGCGGGCGGCTGGTTCGACATCCAGGAGGACGGCATCCTGTTCCGGCGCGACGGCGACATTAAGCCGGTCGTGATCGAGACCGACGTGCACCCCGGCTTCATGACCGACTGGCAGCAGCCCCTCGTGGTCGCGCTGACCCAGGCGCACGGCCGCTCGGTCGTGCACGAGACCGTGTACGAGAACCGCATGGGCTTCACGGAGGCCCTCGTGAAGATGGGCGCCGACATCGTCGTGCACCCGCGCGGGCTGCAGGACGGCCCTCGCCGCGTGCCGCGCCGTGACCTGGAGCAGGCCGCCGTCATCACCGGCCCGACGCCGCTGCACGGCGCCGACATCGTCGTGCCCGACCTGCGCGGCGGCTACAGCCACGTGATCGCGGCGCTCACGGCTTCCGGCGAGTCGAAGGTGTCGGGCGTCGACATCCTGGCCCGCGGGTACGAGAAGTTCCTCGCCAAGCTCGACGCGCTCGGCGCCGACTTCGACGTCCTCCGGTGAGCCCGATGGCTTCCCGGTCGCCGGAGAAGACGCGTCCGAGTCTGTTCTGGCCGCTCGCGGCGATCGTCATCCCGCTCGTGTCGCTGCTCGCCAAGATCCGTGTCACCGGTGGTGAGAAGCTGCCGCGCGACGGCGCGTTCGTGCTCGCCCCGAACCACTACTCCGAGTTCGACCCGCTGATCGTCGCGGTCGCCGTGTGGCGCATCGGCCGAGCCCCGCGGTTCATGGCGAAGGAGAGCCTGTTCCGTGTCCCCGTGCTCGGATGGGTGCTGCGTCGCACGGGCATGGTGCCGGTCGCGCGGACGTCGTCGGCGACCGCGGCCAAGCAGACCATGGCGCAGTCGGCGGAGCTCGTCGAGCACGGCCGCGGCGTGATCGTGTACCCGGAGGGCACGCTCACGCGCGACCCGGATCTGTGGCCGATGCGCGGCAAGTCCGGCGCGGTCCGCCTCGCCCTCGCCGACGGGATCCCGCTGATCCCGATGGCGCAGTGGGGTACTCAGGAGATCATGGGTCGCTATCAGAAGGGCCTGAGCCTGTGGCCGCTGCGCAAGCCGGTCCGCGTGCTGGTGGGCGACCCGATCGACGTCGAGGATCTGCGCGGGCGTGCGACCGAGCCCGCCGCGCTGACGGAGGCGACGAGCCGTCTGATGAACGCGATCACGGCGCTGCTCGAGGAGCTGCGCGAGGAGAAGGCGCCAGCGGAGCGGTGGAACCCCGCGAGCCACGGCCAGAAGGAGACCGGTCGACTTGACTCCTAAGAGGAACACACCAGCGGGACCGCGGGTCGCCGTGATCGGCGCGGGCAGCTGGGGCACCACGTTCGGGAAGATCCTGGCCGATGGCGGAGCGCAGGTCACGATGTGGGCCCGCCGCGCCGAGCTGGCGCACGAGATCGACGAGGCCAAGCGCAACTCGCGCTACCTGCCGGGCATCAACCTCCCGCGAACCATGGCGGCCACGCACGAGCTCTCCTCGGCGCTCGACGGGGCGGAGCAGGTGTACCTGTCGGTGCCGAGCCAATCGCTGCGCGAGAACCTCAAGGCGCTGCGACCGCTGATCGCGTCCGGCGATGCCCGGATCGTCAGCCTCATGAAGGGCGTCGAGCGGGGCACGGGTCTGCGCATGAGTCAGGTGATCGAACAGGAGCTGCGCTGCGACCCGGAGCGCATCGCGGTGGCGTCCGGCCCCAACCTGGCGCTGGAGATCGCGCGCGAGCAGCCCACCGCGGCCGTCATCTCGTCGCTGAGCCAGGAGACGGCGGAGGTCGTGGCACGGGCCGCGCGCAACGGCTACTTCCGCACGTTCGTGAACACCGACGTGATCGGCACCGAGTTCGGCGGGGTGCTGAAGAACCTCATCGCCGTCGCGATCGGCATCGTCGACGGCGTCGGCTACGGCGAGAACACCAAGGCCTCGATCATCACGCGTGGCCTGGTCGAGATGACCGACTTCGCGGTCGCGAACGGCGCGCAGCCGGAGACGCTGCAGGGGCTCGCGGGGCTCGGCGACCTGATCGCGACGTGCCAGTCGCCGCTGAGCCGGAACAACACGGCCGGGCGGCTGCTCGGACAGGGCTATTCGTTCCAGGACGTCGTGAAGCAGATGCAGCAGACCGCGGAGGGGCTGGCCTCGGTCGCCCCCGTGCTGCAGCTCGCCCGCGAGGCCGGCGTCGACATGCCGATCGTCGAGCAGGTGAAGATGGTGCTCGACGGCAAGATGGATCCCCGGGATATCGCCCCGCATCTCACGACGGACGACGACACCCCGCAGGGGGAGAGGACCAACCATGGACAAGCAGACGGTGGTGGTGCTCTTCGGAGGGCGCTCCAGCGAGCATTCGATCAGTTCCGCAACGGCGGGGGGAGTGCTCGGCGCGATTGACCGCGACCGCTACGCGGTGATCCCGGTGGGGATCACGCGCGAGGGCGCCTTCGTGCTGGAGGACGACGACCCGGCGAAGTTCCCGCTCGATGCGGCGCACCTGCCCGAAGTGGTCGACAATGGCACGCGCATCCTGTGGCCGGAGCCGGGCGGCGACCGCACGCTCCGCGTGGTGCACCCTGGCGGCGCCGTCGACGGCCTCGGCGAGATCGACGTGGTGCTGCCCATCCTGCACGGACCGCACGGCGAGGACGGCACGATCCAGGGGTACTTCGACACGCTCGAGGTGCCGTACGCGGGCGGTGGCGTGCTCGATTCGGCGCTGTGCATGGACAAGCACTTCATGAAGATCGCCCTGCAGGCCGCGGGCATCCCGGTCGCGCCGTGGGTCACGGTGCGGCGCGCGGCGTGGGACGGCGACCCGTCGTCGGTACGCGAGCAGGCGGCCGGTCTGGGCCTCCCGGTGTTCGTGAAGCCCGCACGGGCGGGCTCGAGCGTGGGGGTGTCGAAGGTGAGCGCCCCGGAGGAGCTCGATGCGGCTCTCGCTGTGGCGTTCGCGGAAGACGACAAGGTCCTCATCGAGTCGGGGGTCACCGGGCGCGAGATCGAGGTCGCGGTGCTGGAGGCGGCGGAGGGTGTCCGCGCCTCGCTCCCGGGCGAGATCGTCCTCACGTCGCGCGGCTTCTACGACTTCGAGGGCAAGTACCTCGGCGGCGACGGGGTCGACGTCGTGTGCCCGGCGGAGCTGAGCGACGCGGAGGTGTCGGCGGTGCAGGAGGCCGGGGTCCGCGCGTTCGAGGCGGTGGACGGCCGGGGCCTCGCCAGGGTCGACATGTTCCTCACGCCGTCGGGCGAGCTCGTGGTGAACGAGCTGAACACGATGCCCGGGTTCACGCCGATCTCGATGTTCCCCAAGTGCTGGGTGGCCTCCGGGCTGAGCTACCGCGACCTGATCACGGAGCTGGTGGAGGCGGGTCTGCGCCGCTGACCCGGGTTCTCCGCGGCGCTCAGCCCGCGGGGAACTCCACGCGGTCCGTGCACTGGGCGGTCGCGGGCGCCAGGCCGGACTGGATGCTCGACGAGAGGGTGTTCACGATCGACTGGAAGTCGATCTGCTCGCCGCG
This sequence comes from Microbacterium sp. PF5, assembly GCF_004794315.1. Lineage (NCBI taxonomy): Bacteria > Bacillati > Actinomycetota > Actinomycetes > Micrococcales > Microbacteriaceae > Microbacterium > Microbacterium sp. PF5. The sequence goes on from NZ_SSDQ01000170.1 coordinate 15,990, forward strand.
GCGGATGATGACCTCCACCGCGGGCTCGCGCCCGTAGGTGACGAGGCGCTGCCGCTCCTCCTCCTGATCGAGCACCAGCCAGTCGACGCCGCCGAGCGTCGTGCAGACGAGCGCCGATGGCGCGGGGGGCTCCACGCCGCAGCGCAGCATGATCGTGGGGTCGCCCCAGGCGCCCGTGGCCTGCGCGTCGGTCCACACCCGGTCGAACCCGTCGACGCTGTCGGGGAGCAGCACGGAGACGGAGGCGCAGCCCGGATCGTTGGCGTCGTCCGCGGCTTCCAGGTGGACGGTGGTCGAGCATCCGGTGACGACGGCGGCGAGGGCGATCGCCCCGGCGACGGCGGCGAGACGACGAGAACGGGGCATGCATCCAGGCTACCTTTGACGACATGCACTCCCGACCCGATGCCGACGACCCGCGCCTGGCAGAGCTCTCGGAGGGACGCATCCTGCGGTCGATCCTGAGCCGCACGACACCGGGGGCGCACACGCTCCTCGGGCCGGGTGATGATGCGGCCGTGATCGCGGCGCCGTCGGGCTCGGTCGTCGCGACGACGGACACGCTGGTGCACGGTCCCGACTTCCGACTGGCGTGGTCCAGCGGGCATGATCTCGGCTGGAAGGCCGCGGCCGTGAACCTCGCGGACGTCGCGGCGATGGGGGCGCGTCCGACCGCGCTGCTGGTGGCCCTGGCGGTGCCGCGCGATCTGCGGTTGTCGTTCGTGGAACGGCTGGCCGACGGATTCCGCGATGCGTGCGCGGCCCTGGCGCCGGGGTGTGCGGTGGTGGGCGGCGACCTGACGGTGTCCGATGTGCTGACGGTGGCGGTGACCGCTCTCGGTGACCTGGAAGGGCGCCCTCCCGTCACGCGGGCGGGTGCGCGACCCGGTGACGTGGTCGCGGTCGCCGGCGAGCTCGGTCACGCCGCGCATGGGCTCGCGATCTTGTTCGGGCGCTTCCGCGACGGGGACGCGCCGATTCCGGTCGACCCGTCCCTGCTCGGACCAGGGGAGAGCGCGGCGGTGGCCGCGCAGCTGCGTCCGTCGCCGCCGATCGGGCTGGGCGTGGTGGCCGCGGCGGCCGGGGCGACCGCGATGATGGACGTCTCCGACGGGCTGGCGCTCGACGCGCGGCGGATGGCGGATGCCTCGGGGGTGACGATCGCGCTGGAGCGCGCCGAGCTCGGTGACTTCCCGGAGCGGGCGCTGGCGGGCGGGGAGGATCATGCGCTGCTGGCGAGCTTCCCGGACGGGATCCTGCCGCCGGGGTTCCGGGCGATCGGCACCGTGAGGGAGCGCGCGGACGAGAACCTGCTCTGCGACGACCTCCCGGTCGACGTCAGCGGCTGGGACCCCTATCGCGACTGGGACTCCGTGGCGGGCTGATCCTGTTCCGCAGGCGCGGCCTCGCCCGCGCGTTCGCACCACCAGAGCGCGGTGTCGCCATAGGTCTTCTCGCGGAACACGTGCAGTCCCGCCGCCTCGACGTCCGGAGGGGTGGAGCGGCGGGCACGTTCGACGATCAGCACCGCGTCGTCGCTCAGGAGCGGCGCGAGGGCGATCAGGTCCGCGGTCATGGCGGCGTCATCGAGGTCGTACGGCGGGTCCGTGAACACGAGGTCGTAGGGCCCCGTGGCGCGGGCCAGGTAGGAGCGGACGCTCGCTTCGTGCACCCGTGCCGGCGGCCGGCCGCTCGCCCTGGCCACGGCTCCCGCGTTACGGCGCACGACGGCCGCGGCGGGGCGACCCCGCTCGACCAGGTCGGCGGTCGACGCTCCGCGGCTGAGCGCCTCGAGCCCGAGGGCCCCTGAGCCGGCGTACAGGTCGAGGACCCGCGCGCCGTCGATCGCTTCGAGCGACTCGAGCGCGGCGAACAGGGACTCCCGCACGCGATCGCTCGTGGGCCGCGTCCCCGCCCCAGGAACCTCGAGACGGATGCCGCGCGCGCGGCCTGCGATGATCCTGGTCACCCGTTCACGATACGACAGGGGGCGACGACGTCGTGTCGGTCGCGTTCTCTAGACTCGGAGCATGTCGCTCACGCTCGGATCCTCGCTGGAGGAGGCCTTCGGCGCGGCGTCGGCCAAGACGCTGGGTCGCGCCTTCGGCATGAAGACCGTGGGCGATCTGCTCGGCCACTACCCGCGGCGCTATGCGGATCCGGGTGAGCTCACGCCGATCCGCGATCTCCCGATCGGCGAGACGGTCACGATCGTCGCCGAGGTGCTGTCGTCGAGCTTCCGTCGTATGCGCAACCGACCCGGCGCGATGGTGGACGTGGTGATCGGCGACGGGGTGGGCCGCATGTCCTTGACCTTCTTCGCGAAGAACATCGGTGCGGCCGAGTGGCGGTCGAACGATCTCGCGGTCGGCCGACGCGGGGTCTTCTCCGGCAAAGTGGGCGAGTTCAACGGCGTCACGCAGTTCGCGCATCCCGAGTACGAGCTGTTCGATGATGAGGATGCGGCGCGCCGTCGGGCCGACGCGCGGGCGGCGGTGCCCATTCCCATCTACCCGGCGACGTCGGCGATCCAGACGTGGCAGATCGCCCGCCTGGTCGGCCGCGTGCTGGACGGGCTGACCGAGGTGCCTGAGCCGCTGCCCGAAGAGGTGCGTCGCGGCGAAGAACTGCTCACGGCGCGGGAGGCGCTCGAGCGCATCCACCGCCCCCGCACGCGCAGCGACATCGACCCCGCGGTGCGCACCCTCCGCATGCACGAGGCGCTGACCCTGCAGACGGCGCTGCTGCAGCAGCGCCAGGCGTTGCGCGCCCTGGCGGCCACCTCGCGCCCGGCTCACCCCGGTGGGCTCCTCGAACGGTTCGACGCTGCGCTGCCGTACACCCTGACCCCCGACCAGGAGACCGTGGGCGCGCAGATCGCGCACGACCTGGTCGGTGCGTGGCCGATGAACCGACTGGTGCAGGGCGAGGTCGGCTCGGGAAAGACCCTCGTCGCGCTGCGCGCCATGCTGCAGGTGGCCGAGAGCGGGGGACAGGCGGCCCTGATCGCCCCGACCGAGGTCCTCGCGGCCCAGCACCTGCGCTCCATCACGAAGATGCTGGGCCCGCAGCTCGCCCCGCTGCTGATGCCGACGCTGCTCACGGGTCAGCTCCCCGCGGCCGAGCGGCGTAGGGCTGCGCTCCGGGTCGCCTCCGGGCAGTCGCTCATCGTGGTCGGGACGCACGCGCTGCTGGGGGAGAAGACCACGTTCGCCGATCTCGGGCTCGTCGTTGTCGACGAGCAGCACCGCTTCGGTGTGGAGCAGCGGGAGGCGCTGCGCGCGAAAGGATCCAGTCCGCACGCGCTCGTCCTCACCGCGACACCGATCCCGCGCACGGTCGCGATGACGGTCTTCGGCGACCTCGACACCTCGGTCATCCGCACGATGCCCGCCGGTCGCGCCGGCATCGAGTCGTACGTCGCTCCGCTGGCCGAGCACCCCGGCTGGTTCAACCGCGTGTGGGAGCGGGCGGCGGAGGAGATCGCGCAGGGTCGACAGGTGTTCGCGGTATGCGCGGCGATCGACACGGCGGCGAAGACGGCGGAGGCGGGCGAGCAGGAGCTTTTGGCGCCGGAGGGCGGGAAGGGGCCGCGCTGGGGCGTCGTGCAGCTCGACGAGGCGCTGGCCACGCATCCGACGCTCGGCGGCCTCCGGCGCGCGGTGCTGCACGGGCGCATGCCGTCGGAGGAGAAGGATGCGGTGATGCAGTCCTTCGCCCGCGGCGACATCGACCTGCTGCTGGCGACGACCGTGATCGAGGTCGGGGTCGACGTGCCCAACGCCTCGACCATGATCGTGCTCGATGCCGACCGCTTCGGGGTGTCGCAGCTCCATCAGCTGCGCGGACGTGTGGGTCGTGGCGGCGTGCCGGGGTTGTGCCTGCTGGTCACCGAGGCCGAGGAAGGCTCCGTCGCGCGGGAGCGGGTCGATGCGGTCGCTGCGACCCTGGATGGGTTCGCCCTGGCCGAGGTCGATCTGGAGCTGCGGGGGGAGGGCGACGTGCTCGGTGCCGCGCAGGCGGGCGTGCGCTCGTCGCTCAAGCTGCTCAGGGTCGTGAAGGATGCGGCGCTGATCACCCGCGCGAGGGAGCTGGCGGAGGGGATCCTGTCCGACGACCCGGAACTCGCGCGCCACCCCGGTCTTCGCGACGCCATCGGTCGCCGCGTGACCGACGAGGACCGCGCGGCGCTGGCGAAGAACTGACGCCGTTCGGCCGTGCCCTAGGCTGGATGCATGAGCAGCAGGATCGCCGTCGTCCCGGGTTCGTTCGATCCGCCGACCCTGGGTCACCTCGATGTGATCCGCCGCGCGGCCGCCCTGTACGACGAGCTGCACGTGCTGGTGGTGCACAACCCCGGCAAGGAGGCGATGCTGCCGATCGCGCAGCGGCTGTCCCTGCTCGAGCGCTCGATCGCCGAGGACGGCATGCAGGGCAACATCGTGATCGGCTCCTGGAGCATGGGTCTCCTCGTCGACTACGCGCGCGACGTGAACGCGGGCGTGCTGGTGAAGGGCATCCGCTCGCAGGTCGATGTCGCGTACGAGTCGCCGATGGCGATCGTGAACCGTCACCTGGCCGACATCGAGACCGTCTTCCTGCTGCCCGATCCCGCGCACGCCATGGTGTCGAGCTCGCTCGTGCGCCAGGTCGCGTCGCTGGGGGGAGACATCGCGCCGTTCGTTCCGCCGGCCGTCGCGTCGTTCCTCGACACCGGTGCGCGCGGCCTCTGAGGCCGCCCGTCCGGCCCGGTCGCAGGGAGACCCCGGTAGCATTGAGGGGTGCGTTCCCGACTCAACAGCCCCTTCGTGCTCCCCGTCCGTGACATCGTCCGGCGTCCGGGGGAGATGCGCGAGCACACCTTCACGGTGACGCTCCCCGAGCAGTGGGGGGAGGGCATCGTGACCTTCGAGTCAGGCTCCGAGCTGGATCTCGACGTGCGTCTGGAGTCGGTTCACGAGGGCATTCTCGTGTCCGGTTCCGCGGATGGAGAGTACGTCGGCGTCTGCGGACGCTGCCTCACCGACATCTCCGAGCCTGTCGAAGTCGAGTTCCAGGAGCTTTTCGCGTATCCTGGTGAGGAAGAAACTGACTTCGAGGTTCAAGACGACCACGTGGATCTTGAAACTCTCGTCAGGGATGCGGCCGTATTGTCGCTTCCATTTCAGCCGGTGTGTCAGCCGGATTGCCTCGGGCTCGACCCGGTCACAGGCGAGAGGCTGACCGAGAGCACCGGGACGGAGCAGGCCGCTCCCATCGATCCTCGATGGAGTGCGCTCCAGCAGATCACAGACCAAGACGGCACGGCAGAGAGCCGTGCCGCCGAGAAAGAAGAGAGCTAGTCATGGCTGGTAACCCCCCGAAGCGCAAGGTCTCCCGTTCGAACACCCGCTCGCGTCGCGCGCAGTGGAAGGCGGAGGCTCCGGCGCTCGTCAAGACCGTCGAGAACGGCAAGGTCGTCTACAGCCGTCCGCACCAGGCGAAGGTCGTCACCGACTCGCAGGGCACCGAGCTCTTCCTGGAGTACAAGGGCCGCAAGGTCGCCGACGTCTGAGTCGCGTACCGTGACGGAGGTCCCCGGGGGGACGAGACCTCTCCCAGCAAAGCTCCGCGTCGACATCGACGCGGAGCTTCTGGAGTTGGCGCTCACCCATCGCTCCTACGCCTACGAGCACGGCGGCATCCCGCACAACGAGCGCCTGGAGTTCCTCGGCGACTCGGTGCTGGGGCAGGCGGTGACGGTGATGCTGTTCACCACGCACCCCGACCTCGACGAGGGCGAACTGGCCAAGCGGCGGGCAAGCGTCGTCTCGACCGTGGCCCTGGCCGAGGTGGCCCGCGGTATCGACCTCGGAAGTCATCTCTTGCTGGGTCGCGGTGAGGAGCAGACGGGCGGTCGCGACAAGGACTCCATCCTGGCCGACACCATGGAGGCCGTGATCGGCGCCACCTACCTCTCCGCGGGGCCGGAGGCGGCGACCGAGCTGGTGCTGCGATTGACCGAGCCGCTGCTGGCGGATCCGGAGCGCTACGGCGCCGCGATGGACCCGAAGACCAGCCTGCAGGAGCTTGCCGCCCGGGTGGGTGCTACGCCGCCGCAGTACTCGGTCGAGGCGAGCGGACCGGATCACGACCGTCGCTTCACGGCCACGGTCGCCGTCGGAGACGTCGAGATGACCGGCACCGGAAGCAGCAAGAAGACCGCGGAGATGGCGGCCGCGCTCAGCGCCTGGCGCGTGCTCAACGAGCGTGCCTGAGCTTCCCGAGGTCGAGGTCGTCCGCGCGGGCCTCGCCCCGGCCGCGGTCGGCGCGACGATCACGGCCGTGAGCGTCTTCGACGAGCGCGCCCTCACCAGGCACACGGCGGGTGCTGCCGACTTCGTGCAGCGCCTCGAGGGGCGTGCCTTCACGGCGGCGATGCGTCGCGGCAAGTTCCTGTGGCTTCCCCTCGATGACGACGGGGAGTCGGCGCTGATCGCGCACCTCGGGATGAGCGGACAGCTGCTGCTGCGGGCTCCCGACGCTCCGTCCGAGCGCCATGAACGCGTGCGCCTCGGGATCGAGCATCCCGTTCACGGTGAGCTCGCGGTCGTATTCGCGGATCAGCGCACGTTCGGCTCCCTCGCCGTCGATGCCTTGGTGGAGGACGGGCCCTCGCGCGTACCGACGCAGGTGGCGCACATCGCGCGCGATCCGATGGACCCGTTCTTCGACGACGACGCCTTCCGACTGGCTCTCGCTCGCCGGCACAGCGCGGTCAAGCGGGTGCTGCTCGACCAGGGCGTCGTGAGCGGTATCGGCAACATCTATGCCGACGAGTCGCTGTGGGCCGCGCGTATCCACCCCGAGACGCCGGCCGATCGACTCTCGACTCCGGCCGTGCACCGTCTGCTCACCGAGGTCCGCACCGTGTTGGCGAAAGCCCTCGCCGAGGGCGGGACCAGCTTCGATGCGCAGTACGTCAACGTGAACGGCCAGGCGGGGTACTTCGCCCACTCCCTCAATGCCTACGGCCGCGGCGGGGAGCCGTGTCCGCGGTGCGGCGGCGCCATTCGGCGGGTGTCGTTCATGAACCGGTCATCCCACTTCTGCCCGACCTGCCAGCGCCGCCGCTGAGGTCACACCGGCTGGAAGGCTCGCCCGAGGAGCGGCCGCGTCGCCCAGGTGCTCGCCCACACCAGCCCGATCCCGGTGACGAGAACCACGGCGATGGTGGCGATCGAGACGGGCGCCGTGATCAGTGCGATTCCGAGCAGGGGAAACACGAGGAACGCGGCGCAGAGGGCGGAGCCGAGGGAGGTCACGAGCACCGGGGCGACGATGGAGCGTCGGCGGGCGCGATCGATCATCTCCATCGGCATCCCCAGCTGGTGCAGGCTTCGGTGGAGATCTCTCTGATCGATCACGTCCGCAGCCTGATTGACGCCCACGGATGCCGCCACCATGAGGAACGATCCGATCAGGGTGATGATGAGTCCGGTGCGGATGTCGGCGGCGAGCGTCGCGTCGGCCCCGGATGCACCAGGACCGTCGATCTCCGCCATGAGCGCGACACCGGTCCCCGCGAAGACGGCCATGAAGCTCGCCATCGCGATGCCACCGACCTGACGCCACGCAGCTTTCGGCGCATCCAGGACGATGCGGGCCGAGAGCATGCGGTCGGGCTCCTGTGCCCGGCGCAGGCTCGTGCGTGCCCAGATCGACAGTGCCCAGGGGCCGACCAGGTTCAGCACGGCGAGCGCCGCGGCGTAGAGGCCGCACAGCACGATGACGGCGATCATCCCGCCGGCGATGGCGGGAACCGCCTTGATGAGCACGAAGGCGATCGCCAATCCCCCCACGGCGATCACCGCACGGATCCAGTGCATCTTGGTGACGACGGCGCGAGTGCGCACTCCCAGCGGCGAGATCACCACGCGGCGCAGACCGATGGAGGCACTCACCACGGCCAGCAGCAGCACCACGGCGACCACGAGGAGGATCGGAACGGGCGGCAGGAGCACAGCATCGAACCCGAGCGGTGCGCCGCGGAACGGGATCAAGCCGATGAGCGGACTGATCGCGAGGTGACCCGCCACCCCGATCGCGGCGCCGACGGCTGCCACGAGCAGCGACTCGGCCACGGTGGCGACCGTCACCCCCGCGGGTGTGACACCGAGCAGGCGGAGTGTCGACAGCCTCTCGTCGCGACGGCGCGCTGACAGTCGGGCGGCCGCACCACCGAGGGACATGAGCGGCACGACGAGAAGAACGAGAGCGATGCCAGCGAGTGCCCGGTAGAGGGCAGCACTGTCATCGGACCACCGCCAGAACGACTGCGCACCGCCGATCACCGTGAGGACCAGGGTGGTGACGATGCCGAAGGCGACGACAGGGAGCACGAGGACGCTGTTCTCTCCGCGGGCCGGCCGCAGGAGGAGCGTCAGCACGCCGGCGTTCATGCGTCCACCGCCGAGGAGACGACGCGCCCGTCGCGCACGGCGACCGTACGGGTGCAGCGTGCCGCGACGTCGGCGTCGTGCGTGACCACCACCAGCGTGCGTCCCTGGCCGGTGGTCGACCACAGCAGTGCATCCATCACCTCTGCGGAGGTGTGCGAGTCGAGCGCGCCGGTCGGCTCGTCCGCGAAGACGATCTCCGCCCCCGTGGCCTGCGCGCGCGCGATCGCGACACGTTGCGCCTGACCGCCGGAGAGTTCGCCGATGCGTCGATCCTCCATTCCCGCCAGTCCGAGCGCGGCAAGCCAGGAGGCGGCGTGCGGGATGGCATCCTTCTTCGCCACGCCGTTGATCATGGAGGCCAGGGCCACATTCTCGACCGCGGTGAGCTCGGGGATGAGGAGTCCCTGCTGGAACACGAAGCCGAATCGTTCGCGACGCAGGCGCGAGCGCGCGGATTCCCCGAGTGCGGTGACCTCGACGGGCCCGCCGGCGGACGGGTGGAACGTGACGCTGCCGGCGTCGGGGGCCGTGATGCCCGCGAGCACGTGCAGCAGAGTGGTCTTGCCCGATCCGGAGGCGCCCATGATGGCCACGGCTTCTCCGCGCTGCACGGCGAGGTCGATGCCGGCGAGGGCGCGCGTGGCCCCGAAGGTCTTGGTGAGAGCATGAGCTTCGATCACGAATGCGTTCATGATTCCAGCCTTCCCGCGCGCGGCCCCCACGTCGTCGGCCGTCCGGATGACCGTCCCGGAGCGGAGTCATCCAGGAGGATGACTCCGCTCCCGCGGGATCAGAGCTTCTTCTGCCACGCTCCCGCATACGAGACCGGGCGGAACCCGATCGCCTCGTTGATGTCGAGCATCGGCCGGTTCTCCTCCGCGTTGAAGGTGGAGACCACGGTGGCATCCGGCACGAGCTCACGCCAGCGGAGCAGGTTCGCGCACTTCACGATCATGCCCAGACGATGCCCGCGGTGGTCCTTGGACACCAGGGTGCCGAACTGATGCGTGACGCCGGTGCGCTCCGCTCCGATGACCAGCTCGTTGTACGCGACGATGTCGCCGGTGGGTACGTGCTCCACGGCGACGACGGACACCGTCTGCCCGGCGCCCGTCAACCGCGCATCTCGCCGGGCCACCCGGTCGGCGTCCCAGACCTCCGCGACGAAGTCCATGTCGCCGCTCGGAGCGTCCGTCGACAGCCGCGCCAGCACCGCCGCGTACCCGGAGCGGAGCTCGGGCGGTGTGGGCAGCAGCCACTCCACCACGCGGTAGTCGGGTCCTGCCGCCTGCGTGGCCTCGGCCAGAGCGGCCTTCAGAGGAGCGGGGTCCGCGCGCAGGTCGAATTCACTGTTGCGCTCGACCTGCTCCAGTGTGAATCCGTGGGCGTCGACGAGGTCGCTCAGCGGCGTCGCCGGAATGCGGCCCCATCCGGTCCGAGGAACCAGCATGCGAGATGTCTCCTCCGGACGATGCAGGCTCCAGATCTGCAGCACGCTGCGCCCGCGGGCCCGTGCCTCGCTCTCGGCTCGTGCGAGGAGCGCGTCCTCGATGCCTCGGCCCCAGTGTGCGTCAGACACGAGCAGGTCGACCTCGGCAGCGTTCGCGTCCGCCTCCTGCGCGAAGGACACCGTCACCATGCCCACGATGTCGGCACCGTCGCGGGCGACGAAGCCGAGGTCGAGGGAGTCGGTGTCGTCTTGCCAGCCCGGGAGCATCTGCGCGGAATCCGGCGCGAGATCCGGGATACCGACCTGCTCGTCGCAGATCTGCCGGTTGAGTTCGCCGTACGCGCGGAAGTCGGCGGCGTCGTCAGCGTCGAGCGCGGCGGGGACGGTCAGCGGTGAGATGGTCAGTTCCGCGATGGTCATGTCGGTTCCTTCGGGGTGGCGGGCGGCTGCGGGGGAGACGGCGAAGGGCCGTCCACGGTCTCCTCCGCCCACGGACGGGGCGGAGGAGACCGATGGTGCGGTGTCGACGGCGTGCGAAGCGGTCATGCGGATCAGCGCATTCCCCGCTGCATGTCGAACATGAGCATGGCGTTCGACTCCGCTGCGGAGCGGTGACGCTGCTCTCCGACGAGGAACAGGTCGGCCGGGTCGAGGGTCAGCCCTCGGCGCGGCCGCCGCGGCCGCTGAGCCCGCTGGAGCAGCCAGAGGCCGATCCGGAGGGACAGGCGGTCCGTCAGACGGAGCTGTCGCCGTTCGTCGTCGCGGGGGAGGGGGAGGACCTCACGGTCCTCGATATCGGGCGGGTGGGTGGTGCTGCGGTACAGCGTGGTGTTCACGATGATTCCTTCGAGGTTGCGTGATGGGAGGGGGTGCGGAAGCACCGGCGCAGGCCGAGGATCCGGCCGGAGACGGTGCGGACGGTGGCGACCGCTCGGGGATGCGCTGACGCGAGAATGCGAGAGCGCGTGCCGAGGGCGGCGGGGAATCCATGACTCCGCGGTGCGGGTCAGAGGGTGGTGGCGCGGGGGAACCGGCAGGACGGATGGCCTCGGAGAGGCGTCACATCCCGGGCGACGGTTCTAGCAGATCGTGCCGAGGCGGTCGCCGGCGGTTACCGAGTACGCACGGTTCGGCGCGGTGTGCGCGGGCGCGGTGCGGCCGTTGGCCTTCGCGGTGTGCTGAGTGATCATCATCGGTAACCTCCTTTCGTGTGGCGATCCGGAGGCCAACCGTAGCGAAACTCTCAGCCGATCGTCAAGCATTTCGTGCTAGCGCCGGCGTGTCGCCGCCGGAGGAGCTCGCTCCGAGACCCGCGCGGGATCCGTGGGAATCCGCGCGATTCCGGTAGCGTAGCGACGTGATTCTCCCCCGACGAGCGGTCCCCGCATGCATCTGAAGAGCCTGACGCTCAAGGGGTTCAAGTCGTTCGCCCAGCCGACGAGCTTCGTCTTCGAGCCCGGCGTGACCTGCATCGTGGGTCCGAACGGCTCCGGCAAGTCCAACGTGGTCGACGCCCTCGCCTGGGTCATGGGGGAGCAGGGCGCGAAGACCCTCCGCGGCGGCAAGATGGAGGACGTCATCTTCGCCGGCACCTCCACGCGAGGGCCCCTCGGGCGAGCCGAGGTGCAGCTCACGATCGACAACGCCGATGGAGCACTGCCGATCGAGTACGCCGAGGTCACGATCAGCCGCACGCTGTTCCGCAACGGATCGAGCGAGTACGCGATCAACGGCGAGGGCTGCCGACTGCTCGACGTGCAGGAGCTCCTGAGCGACTCGGGTCTCGGCCGCGAGATGCATGTGATCGTGGGTCAGGGGCGCCTCGACACCGTGCTGCAGGCGTCGCCGGAGGATCGCCGTGGCTTCATCGAGGAGGCGGCGGGGATCCTCAAGCACCGACGCCGCAAGGAGAAGACCCTCCGCAAGCTCGACGCCATGGAGGCCAACCTGACGCGTCTGAGCGACCTGGCCGGTGAGATCCGGCGGCAGCTGAAGCCGCTGGGCCGTCAGGCCGAGATCGCCAGGGAGGCCCAGACGATCGCGGCCGTGGTGCGCGATGCGAAGGCCCGGCTGTTCGCGGACGACGTAGTCGCCCTGCGCACGGCCCTGGCCGACCACACCCGCACGGAGCAGGAGCGTCACACGGAGCGCCTCGTGCTGTCGGATCAGGCCGAGGCGGTGCGTGCGAGCATCGCGCGGCTCGAGAAGGACCAGAACTCCGTCGCCGTCGATGCGGCGCGCGGCGTGGCCTTCGGGCTCGAGCAGGTCCAGGAGCGCATGCGGGGGCTGTACACCCTCGCCAATCAGCGTCTCGCTCTGCTCGGCTCGGAGGAGGACGATGCCGCCGTGACCGCGGTCACGGTGACGCAGGCGACGATCGACGAGGCGAAAGACGACATCGAGACGATCTCCTCGGGGCTGGGCGATGCGCAGGATGCCGCGGTCGCGGCGAGCCGCGAGGTCGTGCACGCCAGGGCGGAGCTCGACACGCTCGACGTCGACATCGCGGAGCAGAGCGCGCTCGTGTCGGAGTACGACATGCGCCTGACGGCCCTGCGCGGTACGGCTGATGCGGCGGCGTCGGCCCTTGCCGCGGTGCGTGGTGCCGTGCTGCGCCAGGAGAATGCGCTCGAAGCGGCGAACGAACGGCGGCGGGAGGCGGCGGAGGCACTGGAGGCGATCGAGGACGCCGAGGCACCGCAGGGCACAGCCGTCGAGCACGCTGCCGCCTATGAGAGCGCGCAGCGGGCGGCGACGGCGGCGGAGGCCGAGCGCGAGACGCTGCGCGAACGGCTCCACGCCGCGGAGCGCGAGGTCGACTCGCTCACGGCGAAGGCGGCGGCGCTGAGCAGCGCGCTGTCGCTGTCCGGTGGTGCCGCCGAGATCGTGAAGGCCGGTGGCGCGGGAGTCCGCGGACTGGTCGGCGACGCGGTGCAGGTCAGGCCGGGGTTCGAGGCGGCGATCGCCGCGGTCCTCGGTCCGCTCGCGGAGGGCGTGCTGATCGACAGCGCGGACGCCGCGTTCACGCTGGCGGCCCTGGCTGCGGCGGAGCGCCGTGGGGTCGTGGATTTCGTGGTGGCGGATGCTCTGCGCCCCGAGTCGACCGCGCCTCCCGTCGACGGTGTCACGTCCGCGATCGACGTGGTGACCGCACCCGACGGCGTGCTGGGCATCCTGTCGCATGTGCTGATCGCCGAAGACCTCGATGCGGCGCGCTCGGCGCGAGCCGCTCTGGATGCGCTGTCCGACACGCGGACGACGATCGTGACGACCAGCGGCGAGGTGATCACCGCGCAGACGCTGCGCACGGGCTCCGGTGGTGAGCGGTCGCGTCTCGAGCTCGCGGCCGAGCGCGACGCGGCGACGGAGCGGCTCGCCGAGATCCAGATCGTCGTCGACTCGCTCCGGGAGGCGCGGATCGAGGCGGACGAGCAGGTGGAGGCCACACGGCGTCAGGCCAAGGACGCGTTGCGGGCGCTGCGCGAGCACGATGCCGCCCTGGCCACGCACGCCGAGCAGGTCAACCGCGTCACGGTGCGGCACGAGTCCGCCGTGGCCGAGTGCGAGCGCCTGGAGTCGGGGCTCGCGCAGGCCCAGGCTGCAGTCGCGGATGCCGAGGCGAAGGCGGAGTCGGCCCGTGCGGAGCTCGACGAGGCCGTGGCCGCGCCGCGTCCCGTGCTGGACGCGTCTGCCCGCGACGGTCTGCTCGAGGCTCTCGAGCTCGCCCGCGAGGGAGAGGTGCGCGCGCGGCTCGAGGTCGAGACGCTGCGCGAGAGGGTGCGTGCGGCGCAGGCGAGGGTCGCGACGCTCGAACGGCAGCGCGAGCAGGAGCGGGACGCCGCCGCCGAGGCCGCCCGCCGCGCAGTGATCCGTCGGGCACAGCGGGAGGCCGCCTCCGGGGTGGCAGAGGAGCTTCCGCGCATCCTCGACTCGCTGGACCGCTCGGTGACCGAGGCCCGTGTGGCTCTTGCCGAGGCGGAGGCCGCCAGAGCAGCGCAGAACGAGGAGCTGGTGGCGCTACGGAAGCAGGAGACGTCGCTGCGCGAGCGGCTCGCCGGCCTCACCGAGAGCGTGCACGGCCTGGAGCTGCAGATCCACGAGAAGAAGCTCCACCTGCACAGCCTGCTGGAGCGTGTGTCTTCCGAGCTGTCGCTCGACGAAGATATTCTCGTTGCGGAATATGGACCTGATCAGCTCGTTCCGCGCGATCCCGGAGTGGAGCCCCCTGCGGACGAACTGCTCGACGACACGGCGATCCCGTTCGATCGTCGTATCCAGCAGCGCCGGCTGGCCGAGGCCGAGCGGAAGCTCGCCCAGCTGGGCCGCGTCAATCCGCTCGCCCTGGAGGAGTTCGCCGCGCTCGAGCAGCGCCACGCCTTCCTGACGGAGCAGCTCGCCGACCTGACCCAGACCCGTCAGGATCTGCTGACGATCATCGCGGACCTCGACGAGCGGATGCAGACCATCTTCGCCAGTGCGTTCGAGGACACCAAGGAGGCGTTCGGCCAGGTCTTCCCGCTGCTGTTCCCCGGTGGGACGGGGAGCATCTCCCTGACCGACCCGGACAACATGCTCACGACCGGCATCGAGGTCTCGGTGCGGCCCGTCGGGAAGAAGATCGAGCGCCTGTCGCTGCTCTCCGGAGGGGAGCGGTCGCTGGCCGCTGTCGCGCTGCTGGTGGCGATCTTCAAGGCGCGTCCCAGCCCGTTCTACATCCTCGACGAGGTGGAGGCGGCCCTCGACGATGCGAACCTCGGCCGGCTGCTCACCGTGTTCGAGCAGCTGCGGGAGACATCTCAGCTCCTGGTGATCACGCACCAGAAGCGCACGATGGAGATCGCCGACGCGCTGTACGGCGTCTCGATGCGCCAGGACGGCGTGTCCGCTGTCGTCGGTCAGCGCGTCGGTGACCGCGCGGCCGCCGCGGCGAGCTGACCGGCGTAGCGCACCGCTACCCGTAGGCTGGGGGGATGGCAGAGAAGTCCTGGTCTCTCGGTCGCGCCCTGCGCGGCATGTTCGTCAAGCCCACGATCGATGAGACGACGTGGGAAGACCTGGAGACCGCCCTGATCACGGCCGACTTCGGGCCGGACATCAGCGAGCGCATCGTCGACGAGCTCCGCGACAAGGTCGCGAAGTACCGCACGACCGACCCCCGCGACCTCCAGCGCATGCTGCGCGAGACGCTCGAGGAGCACTTCGCGAAGTTCGACACGACGCTCAAGCTCACCGAGCGCCCGGCCGTCGTGCTCGTCGTCGGCGTCAACGGGGTCGGGAAGACCACCACGATCGGCAAGTTCACCAAGTTCCTGCGCGGCTACCAGCGCAGCGTCGTGGTGGGGGCCGCCGACACGTTCCGTGCCGCCGCCGTGGACCAGCTCGCCACGTGGGCGCAGCGCGGAGGGGCGGCGATCGTCCGCCCGCAGCACGAGGGGCAGGACCCGGCGTCTGTGGCGTTCCAGACCGTGGAGTACGCCAAGCGCGAGGGCATGGAGATCGCGATCATCGACACGGCCGGTCGTCTGCACACCAAGGGCGGGCTGATGGACGAGCTCGGCAAGATCCGCCGGGTCGTGGAGAAGCAGGCCCCGATCAGCGAGGTGCTGCTGGTTCTCGACGCGACGACGGGGCAGAACGGGGTCATGCAGGCGGAGACGTTCCTGCAGCACGCCGGCGTCACCGGGCTCGTGCTGACCAAGCTCGACGGGTCGGCCAAGGGCGGCTTCGTTCTCGCGGTTCAGGAGCGCACCGGGATCCCGGTGAAGCTGCTCGGACAGGGCGAGGGCATCGACGATCTGACCGGTTTCACCCCGCACGTGTTCGTGCAGGCGCTGGTCGGCTGACACAGGGCTACCGCCCTGAGCACGAGGCTGGTTTCATAGCGTTATGGCGATCGAACACGACTACTTCGGACTGCTGTCGTCGGGCCCCGACGGCTCGATCTTCTGGTCGGAGACCGTCGAGCTCGGTGACCAGAGCGTGACGGTCGACCTCACCGCTCCGGACCAGGACGACGTGTCCGCTGATGCCCTCGACATCGCCGCCGCGCTGATCGCGGGACTGGAGAACGTCGACGCCACGGCCCGCCGCGGCATGTTGTCCGAGGTGGATGACCGGACGAGCGAGGTGACCGAGTACATCCTTCAGCAGCAGGAGGCCTTTGGCGACGACCTGCCGGACGTGCTGGTGGACGTGTCCGGCGATGCTGCGGTGGACATCATCCGCTCGCTACGCCTGATGAGCATGACGATCCTGGCGGACGAGCATGGCGGGTCCGAGCCCTTCGCGGTGCTCGAGTACGCGCTCGACGACAGTGCGACCGACGACGTGCTGCTCGTGAACCTCGGCTCGGACGGAAGCGTGCAGTCCGTGATGAGCGCTGACTGACCCGGCGCTCACCCCGCAGATCACACGGCCTGGGCGAACCCGAGGTCGGCGCCCTCGGCGATGTGCGCGAGGTGCGGCGGGATCTCCCGCCCCTTCGAGACCATGGACTGCGCCCAGAGGCGTCCGGCACGGTACGAGGAGCGCACCAGCGGTCCGGCGAGCACCCCGAGGAAGCCGATCCGCTCCGCCTCCTCCTTGAACTCGACGAACTCGGCCGGCTTCACCCAGCGGGCGACGGGGAGGTGCCGCGGCGACGGCCGCAGGTACTGCGTGATGGTGATGATGTCGCAGCCGGCGTCGTGAAGATCCTGCAGGGCCTGCACGACCTCCTCCGGCTCCTCGCCCATGCCCAGGATCAGGTTCGACTTGGTGATGAGGCCCGCGTCGCGCGCCTGGGTCAGCACTCCCAGCGAGCGCTCGTAGCGGAAGGCCGGCCGGATGCGCTTGAAGATGCGCGGGACGGTCTCGACGTTGTGGGCGAACACCTCGGGCCGGGACTCGAACACGACGCCGAGCTGATCCGGGTCGCCGTTGAAGTCGGTGGCGAGCAGTTCGACGCCGGTGTTCGGGTTGAGGCGATGGATCTGGCGGACGGTCTCTGCGTTGAGCCAGGCGCCGCCGTCGGGAAGGTCGTCGCGGGCGACGCACGTGACGGTGGCGTAGCGGAGGTTCATGCGCACGACGCTCTCGGCGACGCGGCGTGGCTCATCGGTGTCGTAGTCCGCGGGCTTGCCGGTGTCGATCTGACAGAAGTCGCAGCGCCGAGTGCACTGGGATCCGCCGATCAGGAAGGTCGCCTCGCGGTCCTCCCAGCACTCGAAGATGTTGGGACAGCCCGCTTCCTGGCACACGGTGTGGAGGTCTTCGCTCTTCACGAGCGAGTGGAGGGCGGTGTACTCCGGCCCCATCTTGGCCTTGGTGCGGATCCACTCGGGCTTGCGCTCGATGGGGGTCTCGGCGTTGCGGATCTCGAGTCGGAGGAGCTTCCGGCCCTCGGGGGCGGCGGTCATGCGGGGACTCCCGTCCGTGCGATGTCGGTGTATTCGGCGAGGAAGGCGGCGCGGACGGCGTCCACGAGGTCCCGGGGTTCGACGACGGCACCGGAGACCTCGCTGACCGTGGTCACACCGGCGTCGGTGATGCCGCACGGGATGATGTCGCGGAACGGTGCGAGCGAGTTGGCGCAGTTGATGGCGAAGCCGTGCATGGTCACGCCCTGCTGCACGCGCACCCCGATGGCGGCGACCTTGTCCTCGGAGAGGGGGCGGCGAACCCACACCCCGCTGCGACCGGGCACCTGGTAGCCGTCGACGCCGAACGGTCGCAGGACGTCGATCAGCAGATGCTCGAGCCGGCGCACGTGCGCGACGACATCCATGGGCTCAGGGAGGCGGACGATCGGGTAGCCGACCAGCTGCCCCGGGCCGTGCCAGGTGATCTTGCCCCCGCGGTCGACATCGACCACGGGGGTGCCGTCCTGCGGTCGCTCGTGCGGCTCGGTGCGCTTGCCCGCCGTGTAGACGGCTTCGTGTTCGAGCAGGATCAGCGTGTCCGGACGCGCGCCGGAGAGCACATCGGCGTGCACGCGGCGCTGCAGGTCCCAGCCGTCGAGGTACGGCACGGGGGTCGGGGAGAACCCGGGGGTGAGGATGTCGAGCATGAAGTCTCGCCTCCGAAATAGTTGGATTGCGTCTAAGAATACGCCCTGTCGTGACGCCCGAGCGCGACTCGCCGCGCGCGGTAGCGTGAGGGTATGAACTCCACCGGCCGCGCTGGCCGCCCCAAGGCGTCGTCGCGCGAGACGCTCGCGGAGGCGGCGTGCGAGCTGTTCCTGGAGCGCGGGTACGACGCCACGTCGGTCGCCGACATCACGCAGCGCGCCGGGGTGAGCCGCTCCAGCTTCTTCAACTACTTCACCTCCAAGAGCGACGTGTTGTGGTCCGCCGTGGACGAGCGCATCGAGGAGGCCGTCGAACGCCTGCAGGGCCTCGGGCGCGAGGCGGACGGCGACGCGGTGCGCGGGATCCTGCGGGGCATCGTGCGGGACTTCGCGCCGGACCCGCTCGCGCTCGCTCTGCGCAACGCCGGCGCGATGGGACTGCAGGAGGAACTCGTCCGCGACACCGGTGTGCGCCTGGCGCGGCTGTCGGAGGCGATCGCCACCGCGGCCCGTGGCTCCGGTGTCGACGCGATCAGGGCGGACATCCTCGGCGCAGCCCTCGCGGCCGCCGTGTTCTCCGCGTTGCGCGTGTGGGCCGAGCAGGGCGCGGGGCTCGGAACCCCGCAGGCCGTGCTCGACGACGCCCTCGGCGCGATCCACGACCTCCCGTGGTCCGGCTGAGCGAGTCGTCGGCGCTCGCGTAGAATCGGGAGCACCATGGCTACCTTTGGAACGCTCTCCGACCGTCTCACCGAGACCTTCCGCAACCTCCGCACGAAGGGGAAGCTCACCGCCGCCGACGTCGACGGCACCGTGCGCGAGATCCGTCGCGCGCTGCTCGACGCGGACGTCGCTCTTGCGGTCGTCAAGGACTTCACGGCGAAGGTGCGCGAGCGCGCGCTCGGCGACGAGGTCAACAAGGCGCTGAACCCCGCCCAGCAGGTCGTGCAGATCGTGAACGAGGAGCTCGTGCAGATCCTCGGCGGGGAACAGCGTCGTCTGCAGTTCGCCAAGACGGCGCCGACCGTCATCATGCTCGCCGGGCTCCAGGGCTCCGGAAAGACGACGTTCGCCGGCAAGCTCGCGAAGCAGCTGGAGGGGGAGGGGCACACCCCGCTCCTAGTCGCCGCCGACCTGCAGCGTCCGAATGCCGTCAACCAGCTGCAGGTCGTCGCGGAGCAGGCCGGTGCGACCGTGTACGCACCCGAGCCCGGCAACGGCGTCGGCGATCCGGTCAAGGTGTCGCGCGACGGCGTGGAGCACGCCCGTCGCCAGCAGCATGACGTGGTGATCATCGACACCGCCGGACGCCTCGGTGTCGACGCCGAGCTGATGAAGCAGGCCGCCGACATCCGCAAGGCGGTCGACCCGGACGAGGTGCTGTTCGTCATCGACGCGATGATCGGTCAGGATGCGGTCAACACGGCGAAGGCCTTCCAGGAGGGCGTCGACTTCACCGGCGTCGTCCTGTCGAAGCTCGACGGTGACGCCCGCGGTGGTGCGGCGCTCTCGGTCGCCTCCGTCACCGGCCGGCCGATCATCTTCGCCTCGACCGGTGAGCGCCTCGAAGACCTCGAGCCGTTCCACCCCGACCGCATGGCGAGCCGCATCCTCGACCTCGGCGACATCCTGACCCTGATCGAGCAGGCGCAGCAGGCGTTCGACGAGGAAGAGGCGCTGAAGGTCGCCGAGAAGCTCGCCAACGAGGCCTTCACGCTGGAGGACTTCCTCGAGCAGCTGCAGCAGATGAAGAAGATGGGCTCGATGAAGAAGATGCTCGGCATGCTGCCGGGCATGGGCCAGATGAAGCAGCAGCTGGAGGACTTCGACGAGCGGGAGATCGATCGCACCGAGGCGATCATCCGCTCGATGACGCCGGGGGAGCGGCGTAACCCCAAGATCTTGAACGGGTCGCGTCGTCTGCGCATCGCCCGGGGCTCCGGCATGACCGTGACCGACGTGAACCAGCTGGTGCAGCGTTTCGACCAGGCGGCGAAGATGATGAAGACGGTCGCGCGCGGTGGCACGCCGAACATCCCCGGCATGGGTCCCGTGCCCGGCATGGGCAAGCCGGGAGCGTCGTCCAAGCGCGGCAAGAAGGGCAAGGGGTCTCAGGGACGCTCGCGCTCGGGTAACCCCGCCAAGCGGGCGGCCGAGAACGCTGGCCTGGCAGCATCCGCCTCCGCGAACGGCTCGGGCTTCGGTCTCGGCGGAGCTCCTGCGCCCACCGAGGCGGATCTCGCCGAGATCCAGAAGCTCTTCGGCAAGAGCTGATCCTCAGGCGCGTGCCGCCGGCACCGGTGGCTCCTCGCCGATCGTCGGCGTCGTCGGTGTTCGCCGTGGCCGCGCCGTCAGCTGTCCCACCACGAGCGCACCCAGAGCGAGGGCCAGTCCGACGCCCTGAACCGCGGTGAAGCTCTCCCCGAGGACGATGACGCCCAGCAGGGCGGCCACGAGCGGCGAGAGCAGGGCGAGCAGGCCGGGCGCGATCACCGGCAACTGCTGGATGCCCCGGAACCAGAGGGTGTAGGCGACGATGCCCCCGACCGTACCCAGCCAGAGGTAGCCCAGCGCTGCGGCCCCGTCGATGGACGACGGCACGCCCTCCACGGCGAGGGTCACGGGAAGCAGGAGCAGGCCGCCCGCGGTGAGCTGCCATCCGGCGTAGACCACGGGGCCGATGTCGCGCGGACGGCCCCAGCGCTTGGTGAGGATCATGCCGAGGCCCGTCGCGGTGACGCCGCCGAGCGCCGCGAGCACGCCCCAGAGGTCGAGCTGCGCCGCCGGACCGAGGACGACCAGTGCGACACCGCCCGCTCCGGTCACGGCGGCCGCGGCGGACACCGCCCTGATCCGCTCCTGGAGCACCAGGGCACCCAGCACCAGCACGATGAGCGGCTGCGCCCCCGCGACTGCGGCGGCGACCCCGCCGGGCAGCCGCTCGGCGGCGAGGAACAGCAACGGGAAGAACGCGCCGATGTTGAGCGCGCCCAGCACGAGCATCTTCGGCCACCACGTGCCGCGCGGCAGGCGACGAGCGAGAAGCACGGCCACGAGACCCGCCGGGAGCGAGCGGAGCAGCCCCGCGAACAGCGGGTGGCCAGGAGGGAGGAGCTCGGTCGTGACGAGGTAGGTCGTGCCCCACGACAGCGGGGCCAGAGCGGTCAGCAGCACGATGCGCCATCTGTTCATGGCTCCAGCGTGGGGGCTTCCCGCGCATGAGTCCAACGCGGGCTTGTCATCCTATCCATGAGGCGCGATCATGATCGGATGGATCTGCAGCAACTGCGGTACGTGGTCGCGGTCGCGGCGACCGGGAGCTTCACCCGCGCGGCGGAGCAGTGCTTCGTGACGCAGTCGGCGCTGAGCCACCAGATGGCGGCGCTCGAGCGCGAGCTCGGCCATCGGCTGTTCGCGCGATCGAGCCGCAGCGTGCGCCTCACGGAGGCGGGCGCGGCGTTCCTCGAGCATGCACGGGTCGCCGTCCGCGCCGCCGAGCAGGCGAAGGACGCCGTCGCTGCGGTTGCCGGCGAGGTGACCGGAACGCTCCGCCTCGGCGCGATCCCCACCGTGACAGCGGTCTCGGTCCCGGAGCTTCTGCGCGCGTTCCGGGAGGCGCATCCCTCGGCACGGGTGGAGCTGCGCGGTGGCAACAGCGACGAGCTCATCGCCGCGCTCCGCCGCGACGACCTCGACATCGCGCTGCTGGGCTTGCGCGGCGACCTGGAACCCGCGGGGGTCGCGTCTCGCGCGGTCCAGCATCAGCGACTGGTCGCGGTGCTGCCGCATGACCACGGGCTCGCGACGCGGCGGCGGCTCCGGCTCGCCGATCTCGCCGGGTGCGCCTTCGCGGACTTCCCCGCCGGGACATCGGGTCGGGCGCAGAGTGACGCCGCCTTCACCGCCGCAGGACTCGAGCGGGACGTGGCCTTCGAGGTCGACACCGCCCCGCTGCTTCTCGGACTCGTGAGGGCGGGGCTCGCCGTGACCCTTCTGGCCCCGGGGGTGGTCGACGGCGCAGAAGGTGTGGTCGCGGTGGCGGTGAGCGACGGGCCCGAGCGGACGGAATACGTCGCGTGGGATGCCGTGGCTCCGAGGGGCGTGGCGCGGGCGCTGCTGGCCGTCCTGGATGGGATGCGGAACCAGGAATCGGATCGCGGGTGAAACGAGAAGCGGGCCCGGGGGAGACCCCGGACCCGCTTCATCCTTCCTCGGACTACTTCACGTCCTCGTCGACCCAGTCCATCGACTTGGTGACGGCCTTGCGCCACAGCCGCAGCTGACGCTCGCGCTCGGCGTCGTCCATCGTCGGCTCCCAGCGCTTGTCCTCCTGCCAGTTGGCGGAGAGGTCGTCCAGCCCGTTCCAGAAGCCGACGGCGAGACCGGCGGCGTAGGCGGCACCGAGCGCGGTGGTCTCGGCGACGACCGGGCGCACGACCGGGACCCCGAGCACGTCGGCCTGGAACTGCATGAGCGCGTCGTTGGCCACCATGCCGCCGTCGACCTTGAGCTCGCTCAGGTCCACGCCCGCATC
This sequence comes from Microbacterium sp. PF5, assembly GCF_004794315.1. Taxonomy (NCBI): domain Bacteria; kingdom Bacillati; phylum Actinomycetota; class Actinomycetes; order Micrococcales; family Microbacteriaceae; genus Microbacterium; species Microbacterium sp. PF5. The sequence goes on from NZ_SSDQ01000170.1 coordinate 38,462, forward strand.
CGCGTTGACGGCATCGAGCACGTCGCGGGTCTGGAACGCGACAGCTTCGAGCGCTGCGCGCGCGATGTGGTTCTTGTTCGCGTAGCGGGTGAGACCCACGATCGCGCCGCGGGCGTCCGGACGCCAGTACGGCGCGAACAGACCGGAGAACGCGGGGACGATGTACACGCCGCCGTTGTCCTCGACCTGCTCCGCCAGCTTCTCGACCTCGGGCGCCGAGGAGATGATCCCCAGCTGGTCGCGGAGCCACTGGATCAGCGAGCCCGTCACGGCGATCGACCCTTCGAGCGCGTAGTGCGTCGGCTGGTCCCCGAGCTTGTACCCGACGGTCGTGAGCAGCCCGTTCTTCGAGTGGACGACTTCCTCGCCCGTGTTGAAGATCAGGAAGCAGCCCGTCCCGTAGGTGTTCTTGCTCTCGCCCTTCTGGAACGCCGCCTGACCGAACGTCGCCGCCTGCTGGTCGCCGAGGATCCCGGCGATCGGCGTCTCGCGCAGCAGCGACGAGCTCTCGGCGGTGCCGTAGACCTCGGAGGAGGAGCGGATCTCCGGCATCATCGACCGCGGCACGCCGAACACCTCGAGGATGTCGTCGCGCCACTCGAGCGTCTCCAGGTCCATGAACAGCGTGCGCGAGGCGTTGGTGACGTCGGTGGCGTGCACGCCGCCGTCCACACCGCCGGTCAGGTTCCAGAGCACCCAGCAGTCGGTCGTGCCGAACAGCAGGTCGCCCGCCTCGGCCTTCTCGCGCGCACCCTCGACGTTCTCCAGGATCCACGCGATCTTGGTGCCGGAGAAGTAGGTCGCCAGCGGCAGGCCGACGACCGGCTTGAAGCGCTCGACGCCACCGTCGGCTGCGAGACGGTCGACGATCTCCTGCGTGCGGGTGTCCTGCCACACGATCGCGTTGTACACCGGCTTGCCCGTGGTCTTGTCCCAGACCACCGCGGTCTCGCGCTGGTTGGTGATGCCGACCGCGGCGATGTCGTGCCGGGTCAGGTCGGCACGGCCGAGCGCCAGTCCGATGACCTCCTGCACGTTGCGCCAGATCTCCGCCGCATCGTGCTCGACCCAGCCGGCCTTCGGGAGGATCTGCTCGTGCTCCTTCTGGCCGGTGGCGACGATGCTGCCCTTCTTGTCGAAGATGATCGCGCGGCTCGACGTCGTGCCCTGGTCGATCGCGATGATGTAGTCAGCCATGTGTTCTCCTTTGAATTCGCTTGCGGGTAGGGATCAGCCGGCGAGGCCGAGCAGAACGGGTGCCGCGAGGGCGGCGATGACACCACCGATGAGCGGGCCGACGACCGGGACCCACGAGTAGGACCAGTCGCTCGCGCCCTTGCCCTTGATCGGGAGGATGGCGTGAGCGATGCGCGGGCCGAGGTCACGGGCGGGGTTGATGGCGTAGCCGGTCGGGCCACCGAGGGAGGCGCCGATCGCGACCACGAGCAGGGCGACCGGAAGCGCCGTGAGCGGGCCGAGGCCACCGGGGGTGCCGATCTCGATGTCGCCGTAGTCGGCGAACGCGAAGATCACGAACACCAGCACGAACGTACCGATGATCTCGGTGACGAGGTTCCAGCCGTAGGAGCGGATGGCCGGGCCGGTCGAGAACACGCCGAGCTTGTTGGCCGCTTCGGGCTCCTCGTCGAAGTGCTGCTTGTAGGCGAGCCACACGACGATCGCACCGAGGATCGCACCGAGCAGTTCCGCCCCGGTCGCGGTCAGGAACATCGCGAAGTCGATCTTGCCGGCGACGAGCAGGCCGATGCCGACGGCGGGGTTCAGGATGGCGCCCGAGTAGGCCGAGACGAGGACACCGGCGAACACCGCGAGACCCCACCCCCAGTTGACCATCAGGAAGCCGCCACCGAAGCCCTTGTTCTTCGCCAGGGCGACGTTCGCGACGACACCGCAGCCGAGCAGCACCAGCATCGCCGTGCCGACGAGCTCGGACAGGAAGTAAAGACCGAGATTGACGTCAGTCATGTCTTCATTGACCTTTCTTACGGGTCGGGGCCCCTCTGCCCCGACCCCCTATGGGGGTAGCACCGCGAGGAGGGCGGTGGTCGGACTTCCGTCAGCCGCGGGCGCGGGACGGAAGGTGGAGTCCGTGTCGTTCGTTGAGGAGGAGGCGGGTCTGCTCGACTTCGGCATCGTGCCGCTCGCGGTCCCAGCCGAGGAGGGGAGCGAGCGCCTCAGCGATCTCGTCGAGCACCTCGGCGTTGGCGCCGCCCGTGAAGGCGATGCTGGTGCGGCGCAGGATCACGTCCTCCAGCCGTGCGACCATCTCGTTCTGCACCATCCACTCGAGCTCCCGTGTGGAGATGTCGCCGCCGGCGAGGGGCGCGTCCGGCCCCTGCTCGACGTGCGCCCAGACCTCGGCCGCCCGCGTGCCGTAACGGGCCAGCAGCTGCTCGGCACGTGCTCCGGCGCCCGGCAGGTTCTCCTGGATCCAGATGCGCTTGGCCTTCTCGGTGCGCGGGAACTCGCGTCCGCCGCCGATGGCACGACCCGCGGTCGACACCGTGCGCGTGCGACCCAGGAGGTCGAGCACCTGGTTGGACAGCGATTCGCCGAGCGCGCGGAACGTGGTCCACTTGCCACCGACCAGGCTCACCAGCGGGACGGCACCCTGGCGGTCGACCTCGACCCGGTAGTCGCGCGAGACGAACCCGGGGGCCGTGTCCTCGTGGCGGGGGAGCGGGCGGATGCCAGAGAAGTTGTAGACGATCTGCTCGCGGGTCACCGAGATCGTCGGGAACACGTGGTGGATGAGGTCGAAGAAGTAGTCGATCTCCTCCTCGGTGCACACCGGGACCTCGCGCGGGTCGGCGTCGATGTCCGTGGTGCCGACGAGCACTCGGCCCTTCAGCGGATAGATCAGCACGATGCGGCCGTCGGAGTGCTCGAAGAAGATCTCGCGGCCGCGGGTGGCGTCCAGCAGCTCCGGGTGGTCCAGCACGATGTGCGAGCCCTTGGTGCCGCCCATGAAGCGGCTCTGGAGGCCGAGCTCCTCGTTGGTGAGGTCGGTCCAGGGGCCGGACGCGTTGACGATCACGTCGGCGGACACGGCGAACTCGGTGCCGCTCTCGCGGTCGCGCAGCAGCACACTGTCGCCGTCGCGACCGACCGCCTCGACGTAGTTGAGAGCCACGGCGCCGGGGTGCGCGGCGCGCCCGTCCTGCAGCACGTCGAGGGCGAGCCGCTCCGGGTCGTGCATCGAGGCGTCGTAGTACGTCGCGGTGTACTTGATGTCCGGGTCGAGCGACGGCAGTTCAGCGAGCGACTTCTTACGTCCGAGGAAGCGGTGGCGCGGCACGGTGCCGCCGTCGCGCGAGAAGGTGTCGTAGATCGTGAGGCCGACCTTGATCAGGAACGCTCCCCGCTCCTTCGGCTTGCCGCTCTTGTGGGTGAGGAAGCGGAGCGGCGCGGAGAGGATGCCCGAGAACGTCGAGTAGATCGGGATCGTGGTCTGCAGCGGCTTGACGTAGTGCGGCGCGATCTTGAGCAGACCGTTGCGCTCCTCCACCGATTCGCGGACGAGGCGGAACTCGCCGTTCTCCAGGTAGCGGATGCCCCCGTGGATCATGTGGCTGGAGGCGGCGGAGGCCCCGGACGCGAAGTCGCCGCGCTCGACCAGGAGGACATCGACCCCCTGCAACGCCAGGTCGCGGAACGTGGAGATGCCGTTGATGCCACCGCCGATGACGAGGACGGTGGTGCGTCCGGACTCGCGGACAGCGCGGACGTCCGCGCGCTCGGGGGACGCGTGTGTGGAATCGATCATCGTCGACCCTCTCTTCCTTGCTTGCCACCAGCATCGACCCGTCTGACGTGGGCGCGCAAGTCCGCTGCACATATGTGCAAGGATCGAAGGACAGGAGGAAGTCATGGCAGGTTCCGGCGCGCAATCCCGCGACAGCAAGCTGATCGCGGCGCTCACCGCCGCTCAGCTCTACTACATGCAGGACAAGACCATGGAGGTCATCGCCACGGAGCTCGGCACGTCGCGGTCCTCGGTCTCACGGCTGCTGAGCTTCGCGCGGGAGAGCGGACTCGTCGACATCCGCATCAACTCACCGCTCGAACGGCTCGGCATGCTCGAACAGCGCATCCGCGATCGCCACCGCGTCGTCGCACACGTGGTGCCGATGGCCGAGATCGTGAGCGAGGTGGAGCGGCTGGAGCGCGTCGCCCTGACAGCGGGACGACTCCTGTCTCAGTTCGTCGACTCCAACATGATCGTGGGCGTGGCGTGGGGATCGACCATCAGCGCCGTCAGCCGTGGTCTCACGCAGAAGGAGACGCACAACACCACGTTCGTGCAGCTCAACGGCGCCGGCAACACGCAGACCAGCGGTGTGGAGTACTCCAGCGACATCCTGCAGCGCTTCGGCAGTGCGTTCGGCGCGCAGGTGCAGCAGTTCCCGGTCCCGGCGTTCTTCGACGACCCCGCGACGCGAGAGGCGATGTGGCGGGAGCGCAGCACACGGCGGGTGCTCGACCTCCAGGCGAAGATGGACATCGCGGTGTTCAGCCTCGGCTCGCCAGCGGCAGAGGTCCCCAGTCGCGTCTACGTCGGCGGGTATCTGGGGCGTGAGGACTACCGGAGCCTCCGCGAGGATCACGCGATCGGCGACGTCGCGACCGTGTTCTTCCGCGCGGACGGCTCGTGGCGCGACATCCGCGTCAACGCCAGGGCGACCGGGCCGGGCCTCGACCGTCTGCGGCGCGTGCCCCGGCGGGTGTGCGTCGTGTCCGGGGTGCCGAAGCTCGCGAGCCTGCGGGCGGCGATCGCCGCGGAGCTCATCACCGACGTCGTGCTCGACGAGGGCCTCGCGCGCCGGCTCATCGAGGACTGAACCGCCGACGGGGCGTCACTCGCCGTCGATCGACGACTCCGGCCCCGAGCGGAACTCGCGGATCAGGTGCTGCACGACCGCGGCGAGGTCGCCGTCCGTCGCGTCGGCGACGGCCAACTGACGCGCATAGCTCGCGCCTCCCTCGAGGATGCCGCCGATGCTCGCGAACTCCCGCCCGCAGCCGAGCTCGACCGCGACCGGGGCGAGCTCTTCGATCTTCTCCGCCAGATGATCTCCTACGAGGCGCTGAGTTCCGATCGCGTCGACGATCACGCGCGCGTCGAGGCCGTAGCGGGCGGCGCGCCACTTGTTCTCCCGGTGGTACCAGGCGGGAAGCTCCGGAAGCGCGGCGCCCTCGTCCAGCAGCCGCGAGAAGTGCTCGACCAGCACCTGCACGAGCGCCGCGACGGCGGCCATCTCGGACAGCGTGGACAGCCCGTCGCACGCCCTCACCTCGATCGTGCCCCAGCGCGGTGCGGGGCGGATGTCCCAGCGCACCTCCGTCGCGTCGGCCATGACGCCCGTGCGGACCATGTCGTCGAGGTACCGCTCGAACTGTGCCCAGTCGCGCAGCGGCCAGGGGAGCCCAGCGGTCGGAAGCTGCTGGAACACCAGGGCGCGGTTGGAGGCGTATCCCGTGCGCTCCCCGGCCCAGAACGGGCTCGACGCCGACAGAGCCTGCAGGTGGGGGAGGTAGGCGGACAGGGCGTTGATGATCGGGAACACCTTGCGCTGGTCCTCCACGCCGACGTGCACGTGGATGCCCCAGATCATCATGTTGCGTCCCCACCACTGGGTGCGCTCGATGAGGGTGTGATACCGGGTCTTGTCCGTCACCTGCTGATCGAACCATTGCGCGAACGGGTGGCTGCCGGCGGAGAGGAGCTCGATCCCCGCCGGGTCGGTGGAGGCCCGGACCGCGGAGATGGCGTTGGCGATGTCGTCGACCGCGTGGGCCACCGAGTCGCCGATGCCGCTCGTGACCTCGATCGTGTTCGTGAGGAGCTCCCCGGTCACGGTGTGGCGTTCATCCTCGCTCTCCGCTTCCAGCGCGGCGAGGAGCTCGGGCGCGCGGCCGACCAGATCGCCGGTCGCGGGATCGGCGAGCATGATCTCCCATTCGAGACCGACGGTGGAGCGGGCCGAAGCGGCGAAGTCGAGCTGCACGACCACAGTCTGACACGGCGTCGCCGACCCGCGGCCACGCCGTGTCACCGCGTTTCGCGCGGGGCCGGTGCATCTGGCAGAATAGAGGGTCGGACGACGTGCTCGACCCTCTATCCAGCATTCGTCCTCCCTATTGAGCTTCCGCCGGGTGTGCACCCCACTCTCCAGGCGATCGGTTCGTTTCCTTCCACACCATTCAGGAGAATCGTGTCTGTCAAGATTCGTCTCAAGCGCCTGGGCAAGATCCGCGCGCCTTACTACCGCATCGTCGTCGCCGACTCGCGCACCAAGCGCGACGGTCGTGTGATCGAGGAGATCGGCAAGTACCACCCCACCGAGGAGCCCTCCTTCATCGAGGTCGACTCCGAGCGTGCGCAGTACTGGCTGTCCGTCGGCGCTCAGCCGACCGAGCAGGTCACCGCCATCCTCAAGATCACGGGCGACTGGGGCATCTTCAAGGGCGACAAGGACGCGAAGTCCACGCTCAAGGTCGCCGAGGAGAAGACGGCGTTCGAGGCCGACTCCTCGAAGAAGTCGGTCATCAAGCCGAAGGCGGAGAAGAAGGACGCTCCCGCTGAGGAGGCTCCCGCCGCTGACGCCGACGCGGAGGCCGCCGAGGCTCCCGCCGCCGACGCCGAGTAATCCATCGTGCTTGCCGCCGCGCTCGAGCACATCGTCAAGGGGATCGTCGATCACCCGGAGGATGTGCGCATCACCGAATCCACCTCGCCGCGAGGCGACCTCCTCGAGGTGCGCGTGCACCCCGACGACCGTGGACGCGTGATCGGGCGCGGCGGCCGCACGGCCAAAGCCCTGCGCACCCTCGTCAGCGCTCTCGCGGACGGGCGTCGCGTTCGTGTCGACGTCGCGGACGACTGACGTGGTGGCGAAGGACCGCAGCCAGGGCAGGAACCAGCTTCGCGTCGGACGGCTCGTCAAGGCGCACGGGCTGAAGGGCGCCCTGAAGCTGGAGCTGTACACCGACAACCCCGAGGGCCGATTCACCCCGGGGGCCGTGTTCACGTTGCAGGTGCCCGAGGCATCTCCGTGGCACGGCAAGGAGATCACCGTCCGCGAGTACCGCGTGATGAACGGGAACCCGGTCGTGTTCTTCGACGACGTCGACGACCGCACGGCCGCCGAGAGCCTCGTGCGCGCGATCCTCTGGATCGATCAGGACGAGGACGAGGTCGAGGAGAACGCCTGGTTCGACCACCAGCTGGTCGGACTCGACGTCGTCCGCGACGAGACCGTGGTCGGTCGCGTCGTCCGCGTCGATCACTTCCCCGCCCAGGACCTCCTCATCGTGAAGGCGGGCGAGCAGGAGATCATGGTGCCGTTCGTCGAGGCGATCGTGCCGACCGTCGATGTCGCGGGCGGCCGCGTCATCGTGACGCCGCCGTCCGGTCTGTTCGAGGAACTCCCCGACTCGGAGGATGCCCAGGCGGACGAGTCGACGGAGGCGGACGACGCTTCCGAATCGCGCTGATACGGTTCCCCCGTGCGCATCGATGTCGTCTCCATCTTCCCGTCGTACTTCGACGGCCTGACGCTGTCGCTGCTCGGAAAGGCGCGGCACACGGGTCTGCTCGATCTGCGCGTCCACGACCTCCGCGACTGGACGCACGACCGCCATCGCACGGTCGACGACACCCCGTACGGCGGGGGAGCGGGCATGGTCATGAAGCCGGAGCCGTGGGGGCTCGCCCTCGATGAGATCGCCGGTTCCGACGTGTCCGGCACCGAAGCTCCCACCTTCATCTTCCCGTCTCCGGCGGGGGAGGTCTTCACGCAGGCGACGGCGCGCGATCTCTCGACGCGGGGACATCTCGTGTTCGGTTGCGGCCGCTACGAGGGGATCGACGAGCGCGTCTTCGAGTACGCGTCCGGCCTGGGCGAGGTCCGGTTGATCAGCCTCGGCGACTACGTGCTGAACGGCGGCGAGGTCGCCGCGATGGCGATGATCGAGGCTGTCGGACGGCTCCTCCCCGGTGTCGTCGGCAATCCGGAGAGCCTCGTCGAGGAGTCGCACGAGGACGGGCTGCTGGAGTACCCGTCGTACACGAAGCCCTCGGTCTGGCGCGAGCGTGCGGTGCCGGAGGTGCTGCTCAGCGGCAACCACGGGGCGATCGCGGCCTGGCGCCGCGAACAGCAGATCGAACGGACTCGGCGCCGTCGGCCGGACCTCCTGCCACCGGCGGAGGCCTGAACCGACCTCCGAACGCGTGTCGCGCACATGTTAGCGTCGGAGCATGGTGGACAGGGCACTCGCGCAGTCGTTCGAGACGATCGGCGAGGAGTACGACCGTCATCGGCCGGGATTCCCCGTCGCAGCGGTCGAAGCCATCCTCCCCGCCGCGGTTCCTACGGTGCTCGACCTCGGCGCGGGGACGGGCAAGTTCACCGAGCTCCTGCTCGAGCGCGCGGATCGGGTGGTGGCCGTCGAGCCTTCCGCGCCGATGCGCGAGGTGCTTCGGTCCAAGCTGCCAACGGTCAGCGCTCTCGACGGTACGGCTGAGCGCATCCCCCTGGGCGACGGCGCCGTCGACGCGGTCTGCGTTGCGCAGGCCTTCCACTGGTTCGACCGAGACACGGCCGCGGCGGAGATCGCGCGGGTGCTGGTGCCGACGGGTGTGCTGGGTCTGCTCTGGAATCGCGCGGATCCGACGTGCGCGTGGGACGTCGCTTGTCACCGCATCGCGCACCCGGCCGTGGGCGATGCCGATGCCACGACCGCGACCGCCGTGGAGCTGCCGGGCTTCGACTTCGTCGGGCACCACGAGATCCGCTGGAAGGAACGGATCAGCCGTGCCGGCTACGTCGCCCGGTGGGCCACGGTCAGCAGCTATCTCGTCGCGAACGAGTCCGGGCGCCGCGCGATGCGTGATGCGATCGAGGCCGTGCTCGACGACAGCCCGGAGACGGCGGGCAGGGCGGCCTTCGACCTTCCGCATCTGACTGACGTCTTCCGCTACCGGCGCGCATGAGGATCTGGTCGTTGCATCCGGTGTACCTCGACCGGCAGGGCCTCGTGGCGTGCTGGCGCGAGACCCTGCTCGCTCAGGCTGTGCTCGCCGGAACGACGAAGGGCTATCGCGAGCACCCGCAGCTGGCGCGCTTCCGCGAGGCACCCGAGCCGTCGACGGCGGTGTCGGCCTATCTGCGCGGTCTTGCGGACGAGGCTGACGCGCGTGGCTACCGCTTCGATCGCTCGCGCATCCGTACCCTCGGCACCACTGTGCCGCCCCTCGAGGTCACCACCGGTCAACTCGACCTCGAGTGGCGCCATCTGCGTGCCAAGCTCGCCGCCCGAAGCCCGGACCGCCTGGCCCTGCATGCGCACACGCACCGTCCGGCGCCTCATCCGCTGTTCGTCGTGGTCGAGGGCCCCGTGGCGTCGTGGGAACGGGCGTGACGTCGCGGGTCAGTCGACGCCGAGGAAGGAACGGTCGGTGAGGATGATCGGCCCGTCATCCGTGATCGCGATGGTGTGCTCCGAATGCGCACCGCGGGAGCCGTCGACGCTGCGCAGCGTCCAGCCGTCGGGGTCGGTCACGAGCTCGTCGGTGGTCGCGAGGAACCACGGTTCGAGAGCCAGGACCAGGCCGGCGCGGAGCGGGAAGCCGCGGCCCGCTCTGCCGTCGTTCGCCACATGCGGGTCTCCGTGCATGGTGCGTCCGACGCCGTGCCCGCCGAAGTCGGTGTTGATGGAGTAGCCCTCGCCGTGGGCGACGTCGGCGATCGCAGCGGAGATGTCGCCGATGCGGTTGCCCACGACAGAGGTCTTGATCGCGGCCGTGAGAGCCCGCTCGGTGGTGTCGATCAGGCGCAGGTCCTCGTCGCGCGGCGTGCCGACCACGAACGAGACGGCGGAGTCGGCCACCCATCCGTCGACGGAGACCGCGAAGTCGAGGGTGACCAGATCGCCGTCGCGCAGGGTGTAGTCGTGGGGGAGTCCGTGCAGGACCGCGTCGTTCACGGAGGTGCAGATGACCTTGCCGAAGGGGCTCGCCCCGAAGGACGGGTGGTAGTCGATGTAGCAGGACTCCGCGCCCGCTCTGCGGATCATGTCGTGGGCGCGACGGTCGATCGCCAGAAGGTTGGTGCCCACTTTCGTCTCGTCGCGCAGGGTCGCCAGGGTCTCGGCGACGAACCGGCCTGCCGCGCGCATCTCGTCGATCTCGGCAGGGGTGCGCAGTTCGATCATGGGTGTCCTCTCGTTTCCTCCATTCTCCCTGATCGAAGCGCCCAGGGGAGCCGAGCGCTCAGAGCGAACACGCTGACCCGACGAGGGGCGATCGACGTAGCATCGGAGCATGTGGTTGCGTCAGGCGTTCTTCCGGTGGCTCCTGCCGTCTGCCTTCGTGCTCCCGCTGTGGCTCCTCGTCGGCTGGGGCGTGTTCCAGGGCGGCTGGGCCATCCTGTGGGTGTTGCTCATCGCGATGCCGTCCGTCTTCATCGGGCAGCTCCTGCTCACACTGCTCACGCGTTCGCGGCCGTCGGTCCGCGCTGAGCGTGCCGTGTCCTGGTGGGATGTCGCCGGCTTCGCGCTGTGGCACGGCCTCACCATCGCGGTGGGGTTCTTCATCGACGGCGCGTTCGGCTGGTTGCTCGCGGCGGCGATCGTCGTCGGGATCGCGCTCGTCTGGCTGCAGCTGTGGCAGCTGTGGAACGAGGCCCGTGGCAGTGGGGCGCGCATCAGAGAGACCATCACATGGTCCACGATCCCCGCCGCGGACGAGCCGACCGTGCGCGCGGAGCCCCATGAGATCATCGTCGTGCGCGAGAGTGATCCCCGGGACTGAGTGACCGTTTTGGTCGCATCTGCCATCCGTGGCAGAATGGATTCTTGTGCCGTGACCGGCTCTGCCTCAGGGGAGCCCGCGGACGCGTCAGCGCCGTTCAGCACACACCCGTTCTTGTTCCTTCCATCATCATGCATCCGACCTGTGGCGAGTGCAGAGAGAGACGATCATGCAGATCCTCGACGCCGTCGACGCGGCTTCGCTCCGTTCCGACATCCCCGAGTTCTTCCCCGGTGACACCGTCAAGGTGCACGTCAACATCACCGAGGGCAACCGCTCCCGTATCCAGGTCTTCCAGGGCGTCGTCATCGGCCGCCAGGGCGACAGCGTGCGCGAGACCTTCACGGTCCGCAAGATCAGCTTCCAGGTGGGCGTGGAGCGCACCTTCCCCGTGCACTCCCCGGTGATCGACCACATCGAGGTCGTCACGCGCGGTGACGTTCGTCGTGCGAAGCTCTACTACCTGCGCGAGCTGCGTGGCAAGAAGGCGAAGATCAAGGAGAAGCGCGACAACTGAGTCGCAGCTTCCTCACAGCACCCCGGGACACGATGTCCCGGGGTGCTTTGTCGTGCGCGGGGTGTGCGACCCTTGTTACTGCCGTGTGCCAACGGTGCTCCACTCGAGAAGGAACCAGATGACTGACTCTCCGTCCGCACGTCCGACGAGAAGGCGCCGCGGGTTCCTGGTCTTCCTCCGTGATGTGCTGGTGATCGTCCTGATCGCGGCGCTGGTGTCGTTCGTCATCAAGACGTTCGTCGTCCGCTCGTTCTACATCCCCTCGGCCTCGATGGAGCGGACGCTGCTCATCAACGACAGGATCCTCGTCGACGAGCTGACCCCACGCTGGACCGGCTACGAGCGGGGCGACGTGGTCGTGTTCAAGGACCCCGGGGGATGGCTCGACGGTCAAGTGCAGACACCGGCGCAGCCGCCTCTGATCCAGGCCGTGGATTGGGTGCTGAACTTCGTGGGTATCTCGGCGACGGACTCGCAGGACCATCTCGTCAAGCGCGTGATCGGGGTCGCGGGCGACCACGTGGTGTGCTGCAACGCGCTGGGGCAGATCACGATCAATGGTGCACCGATCGACGAGCTCGGATACCTCAACCTCCCGCAGGGCGACACCGCCGCCTCCAACGAGCCGTTCGACGTGGTCGTGCCTGAGGACTCGGTGTGGCTCCTGGGCGACAACCGCGATCGCTCGCGAGACGCGCGCGCCCACCAGGATCTCCCGAGCGGCGGCTTCGTGCCCGTCGGCAACATCGTCGGCAAGGCGTTCCTGACGACCTGGCCGCTCGATCGGTTCGGCACGATCGACGGGCATCACGAGATCTTCAACGGGGTACCGGAGTCGGAATGACCGTCGTCGCGCCCCGTCTGACGCTCGAGCGACGGCTCCTCGGCGAATGCGAGCTGATCATCGCGCTCGACGAGGTCGGTCGCGGTGCCCTCGCGGGGCCGGTCGCCGTGGGGGCCGCCGTGATGGACGCCAAGGGAGCGCGCCGGCGGGTTCCCGAGGGCCTGCGCGACTCGAAACTCGTCACGGAACGACGGCGCCCTGAGGTGGCTGCGCGCGCCGCGGCGTGGGTCCAGGCCTCCGCCGTCGGCTGGGCGACGGCGAGGGAGGTCGACGAGGTGGGGATCATGCGGGCGCTCGGTCTCGCCGCGTCGCGGGCCGTTCAGGCCGTGGTGGACCAGGGGGCCGCCCTCGAGAATGCGCTGGTGCTGCTCGATGGGAATCACGACTACGTGTCCCGCGTCCATCCCGTCCCCCTCCGTGTGCGGCCGGTGGTCAAGGCCGACCGCGACTGCGCCTCCGTGTCGGCCGCCTCCGTGATCGCCAAGGTCGCACGCGACGGGCACATGGCCGAGCTGCACCAGGGTCATAGCGGCTATCAGTGGGATCGGAACAAGGGCTACGCGAGCCCCGAGCATCGGGACGCCATCCGCGCTCTGGGCCTGTCACCGTTCCACCGGTCGTCCTGGGCGATCGCCGATGCCCCGACGCTCTTCTGAGGGCGCCCGCGGATACCGCTCCGTGCGGTCCGCCGCCATAGGATGGAGTCATCATGGATGAGGAAGCCTTCGACGACTACGACCGCGAGCTCGAGCTGGCGCTGTTCCGTGAGTACCGCGACGTCGTCTCGCAGTTCCAGTACGTGGTCGAGACCGAGCGGCGCTTCTACCTCGCCAACGAGGTCAACGTCGTGCGACGCGACACCGAGCACGACTTCTACTTCGAGATCTCCATGAGCGATGTCTGGGTCTGGGACATCTATCGCGCGGACCGCTTCGTGAAGGCCGTGCGGGTCCTCACCTTCAAGGACGTCAACGTCGAGGAACTGCAGCGACGCGAGTTCGAGCTCCCGCAGGAGCTGTCCCTCGACGGCGAGTGAACTGACGCCGTCGGAGAGGTCCCGACCCGCCGGTCGGCTGCGACTCCCCTTCTGCACCGACCGCAGGAACGAGGGTCTTCTCCGCGGCCTCCCTCGCAAAGCCCGACAGCCCCACGGCGCAGGGCGGGAGTGCGGGATCCTCTCCGCATGGCAGCGAAAGACGAGCTCGGACGAGCGGGCGAACAACGTGCGGCGGAGTACCTCCGATACCGCGGGTACACCATCCTCGACCGGAACTGGCGGTGTGCGCAGGGCGAGATCGACATCGTCGCCCGGCGGGACGGATGGCTCGCGATCGTCGAGGTGAAGACACGGCGGAGCGCCGCATTCGGGCATCCGCTCGAGGCGATCGATGCACGGAAACGCCGTCGTCTCTGGCAGCTCGCGTACGCCTGGCGGGCCGCGCACGCGGATGCGGCGGCGGGCCTGGCGCTGCGGCTCGAGGCGATCGGGATCACCGGTCCGGACGCCGCGCAGGGCGTCGTCGACCATCTCGAGGACATCGCGTGACCACCGCGCGCACCTGGTCCGTCGCCCTCAACGGTGCTGTCGGACACCTCGTCGAGGTGGAGGCCGATCTGTCCAATCAGACGCCCGAGTTCCGCATCATCGGGCTTCCGGACAAGTCGCTCGGCGAGGCCGTACAGCGAGTCCACAACGCCTGTCAGAACTCCGGGCTGGATCTCCCACGGCGCCGTCTCACCGTCAACCTGTCGCCGGCCAGTCTCCCGAAGCACGGCTCGGCCTTCGACCTCGCCGTCGCGATCGCCAGCCTCGCCACGGGCGGCACTCTGAACCAGCGAGCGGTCGGACGGACGGTACATCTCGGCGAACTCGGGCTCGACGGGAGGATCCGCCCGGTGCCCGGCGTCCTGCCGGCGGTCTTCGCCGCCGTGCGTGCGGGGTTCACCCAGGTCGTGGTGCCGCGCGGCAACGAGCCGGAGGCGCGGTTGGTTCCCGGTGTGGAAGTGCGGTCCGCGGCGTCGCTGGCCGAGGTCGCCGTCTGGCATGGCGCCGCCGTGGACGTGGACGACGTCGAGCCGGTCCTGCTTCCGGCCCCCGTCTCCCGGCGCGAGGACGAGCACGACCTCGCAGACGTCATCGGACAGGACGAGGCGGTCGAGGCCCTCATCGCAGCCGCCGCGGGCGGCCATCATCTGCTCCTCAGCGGTCCTCCTGGCGCGGGGAAGTCCATGCTCGCCGCACGTCTGCCGGGGATCCTGCCGCTGCTCGATGAGCGAGAGGCGCTGGAGGTCGCATCGATCCGGTCGCTGAGCGGCGAGTCCGTCACCGCTCTGGACCGTCGACCGCCGCTGGAGGCGCCCCACCATACGGCTTCCACCGTGGCGTTGATCGGCGGAGGATCGCGCTCTGCGAGGCCGGGAGCCGTGGCTCGTGCGCATCGCGGGGTGCTGTTCCTCGACGAGGCGGCGGAGTTCTCCCGCGTCGCGCTCGACGCGCTTCGCCAGCCGTTGGAATCGGGGGTGGTGGACGTGCACCGATCCGGCTTCACCGCGCGTTTCCCTGCCCGCTTCCAACTCCTGGCCCATTGTGTACGTCTAAACACTGTCCAGAGGGCAGGGTCGGGGGCCGCATGCGTCCTTGAGAGGCGACTAGTCCGATCTCACGGAGAGTGTCGCAGTCTCACGAAAGCTGTCGGACTGTCTCACGGGAGTATCGGAATCTCACGAAGCGCGTCGGATGAGGCGCGTCCGGTCAGGTGCGATGGCTGAGTCGTCTCCCAGCCGAAAACGATCGTTTAGGGCAGGTGAATCATCTCGTGCAGCGATGCTGCGACAGCCGGGTTGATCCCCTCGGCTGGGCTGATTCCCGCGCTCGTCGCGACGAGTCGCTCATCGCCGATGTGTGTCAGGAGATGGGCGCCGAGTTGGGAGCGCCCCGCATTGTGCTTGCATATGAACAGAGCCGTCTTGGGCTGGGTCATCTGTGGTCCTCTGTTTCTTGACTGTCTCGATTACTCAACCTGCATGATCTGTTCGCCAGGTGAAGAGCACGTGAACTCCGTCAGCAACAGTTGCATTCGGTATCGACAGATGTCAATATAGACGCATGTCGATTCAAGAAGTTGAGTTGGTCATCATCGGGTCCGGCCCCGCGGGCTACACCGCGGCCGTGTATGCAGCGCGTGCGGGTCTCGCACCTGTGGTGCTTGCCGGTTCCGTGACTGCGGGTGGCGCGCTGATGACCACGACCGAGGTCGAGAACTTCCCCGGGTTCGTCGACGGTGTGCAGGGCCCGGAGCTGATGGAGTCTATGCGCGCTCAGGCGGAGCGCTTTGGGGCCCGTATCCTCCTCGATGACGCCGTCCTCGTTGACCTCGACGGTCCCATCAAGACGGTCGAGACGGGCGCGGGCGAGACGTTCCGGGCTCGTGCCGTCATCCTGACCATGGGCTCGGCATACCGCAAGCTCGGGATCGCCGACGAGGAGCGACTTACCGGCCACGGTGTCTCCTGGTGCGCGACATGCGACGGTTTCTTCTTCCGTGAGCAGGAGATCGTCGTCGTCGGCGGCGGAGACTCTGCGATGGAGGAGGCACTGTTCCTGACCAGGTTCGCGTCGAAAGTCACCGTCGTGCACCGTCGCGGTGAGTTCCGGGCGTCGAAGATCATGGCGCAGCGGGTGCTCGATCACCCGAAGATCCAGATCGCCTGGAACAGCGCGGTCGCTGGCCTCATCGGCGCTGAGAAGGTCGAAGCAGTCACGCTGCGCGACACCGTTACCGGCGCTGAGCGGCAACTGCCGGTCACTGGAGTCTTCGTTGCGATCGGCCACGATCCGCGCTCCGAGATCGTCACGGGACTCGTCGATACCGATGCCGATGGATACGTGCTCGTCGACCACCCCTCCACCCGCACGAACCTCTCTGGAGTCTTCGCCGCGGGCGATCTCGTCGACCACACCTACCGCCAGGCGATCACCGCCGCCGGCACGGGATGCGCCGCCGCACAAGACGCCCAGCACTACCTCGCCGCACTCGACGAGGCCGCACCAGCATTGACTGCGGCCGAGGAGGTCTTCGCATGAGCGCGCCCATCCCCGTCACAGACGCGACATTCCAGGCAGATGTCCTCGACTCCGAGATCCCCGTCGTCGTCGACATCTGGGCCACCTGGTGTGGGCCCTGCAAGCAGGTCGCACCCCTTCTGGATCAACTCGCCGCCGAATACGACGGCCGCGTGAAGATCGTCAAACTCGATGCCGACCAAAACCCCGAGACCGTGACCGCGGTCGGCGTCACATCCATCCCCACCCTCGGCTTCTACACGGGAGGCCAACGCGTTGACATGCTCATCGGCGCCCACCCGAAGCTCGTCATCGCAGAGAAGATGGAGGCGCTCCTCGCATGAGCACCGCAACCGTACCCACCACCGCACCGGCCACCCGCCGACTGTCGACCCTCGACCGGTGGCTGCCGCTCTGGATCGGTCTCGCCATGGTCGGCGGAATCGTCATCGGCCGCTTCATCCCGGGCGTCTCCGACCTCCTGGCCGGCCTCGAGGTCGGTGGAATCTCGATCCCGATCGCCCTCGGGCTGCTGGTGATGATGTACCCGGTCTTCGCGAAGGTTCGCTACGACAAGGTAGCCGCCGTCACGGGCGACAAGAGGCTCCTGATCTCATCCTTGGCTCTCAACTGGCTGATCGGCCCGGCGCTGATGTTCGCCCTCGCCTGGGCGTTCCTGCCCGACCTGCCCGAATACCGCACGGGACTCATCATCGTCGGTCTCGCACGCTGCATCGCCATGGTCGTCATCTGGAACGACCTCGCCTGCGGCGACCGCGAAGCCGCCGCAGTGCTCGTCGCCATCAACTCCGTCTTCCAACTCATCGCCTTCTCACTCCTCGGCTGGTTCTACCTCACCGTCCTGCCCGGCTGGCTCGGCCTTGACTCCCAGGGCCTGGATATCTCGATCGGACAGATCGCACTGAACGTCCTGATCTTCCTCGGCATCCCCCTCGTCGCAGGATTCGCCTCCCGCTTCATCGGAGAGCGCACGAAGGGACGCGACTGGTACGAGGACCGCTTCCTGCCGAAGATCGGCCCCTGGGCGCTCTACGGCCTCCTGTTCACCATCGTGCTGCTCTTCGCGCTGCAGGGCGAGCAGGTCACGAGCCGCCCGTGGGACGTCGCCCGGATCGCACTCCCGTTGCTGGCGTACTTCGCGATCATGTGGTTCATCGGCCTCTTCACCGGCAAGGCCCTCGGCCTCGGCTACGCCCGATCGACCACGCTGGCGTTCACCGCTGCCGGCAACAACTTCGAACTCGCCATCGCCGTGGCCATCGGCACCTTCGGCGCGACGTCGGGCCAGGCTCTCGCCGGCGTCGTAGGCCCGCTGATCGAGGTGCCGGTCCTGGTCGGCCTCGTCTACGTCTCGCTCTGGGCAGCCCGCCGCTGGTTCCACACCGATCCCTTCACCGCTGAAAGGATGTAGACATGAACGCCGTGCTGACCCCCCAGGGCGACACCTGCAGTCCCGTCGCCAGCCACGCCATAGGCGTGGATGCGGCCACTTCAGTCGCGTCGACACTGAAGGCGCTGTCGGATCCGCTCCGTCTTCGGATGCTGTCGGCCATCGCCTCCGACCCACGCGGGGAGTCGTGCGTCTGCGACCTCGCCGAACTTGCAGACGTCGCCCAGCCGACCGTGTCGCACCACCTCAAGGTGCTCAAGGATGTGGATGTGCTCACCTCCGAGCGAAGGGGAACCTGGGTTTGGTATCGGATCAACCCGAACCGGCGCAGCGCCGTCACGGCCCTGCTGGAATCGTTCGCGCCCGCCACGCTCGCACCATGGAGTGTTGCCGACGGCCACGATGAGCCACGACCCGACTTCGACGCCCGTGTCACTCATCTCGCCGACGAGCTCGCCGCGGAAGTCCCCGAGCTGGACCCCAACGTCGTTCTCACCATCGTCCGAGAGTCCTACACCGCCCTCGCGCGCACCGCCAGAGTCACCTCCGCGCTGGTGCCTTTGACCGAGCGCTTCGCCCGGCAACGACTCGCCGACCTCACCCGCAACCGCGACTCCGCTGTACCCCAGGTGCTGTTCGTCTGCGTCGCGAACGCCGGCCGCTCCCAGCTCGCCGCCGCCCTCGTCAACAAACTCGCGGGCGGCAAGGTCGTCGCCCGCTCGGCAGGGTCTGCTCCCGCCGACGTCATTCATCCGCACGTCCGCTCGATCCTCGCCGAGATTGAAGGCGACCTGGCCCCCGAGCGCTTCCCGAAGCCGCTCACCGACGATGCCGTCCGCGCGGCCGATGTTGTCATCACGATGGGTTGCGGCGACGTCTGCCCGATCATCCCCGGCGTTCGCTACGACGACTGGGCAGTCGGCGACCCCGCCCTCGCCTCCCGCGACGGGGTCGAGGCCATCCGCGACGACATCGCCGGACGGGTGCGCGCACTCGTCGACGAGCTCCTCACCTGACCAACCACTCTCACCAGGAGCAACCATGACTGACACCACCAAGCCCTCCGTCCTCTTCGTCTGCGTGCACAACGCCGGACGCTCGCAGATGGCCGCAGGCTTCCTCCGCGACATCGCCGGCGATCGCATCGAAGTCCGGTCCGCCGGCTCCATGCCCGCAGACCAGATCAACCCGACCGCGGTCGAAGCGATGAGCGAGCTCGGGATTGACATCACCGCCGAGCAGCCCAAGGTGCTCACCACGGAGGCCGTGCAGGCCTCCGACGTCGTCATCACGATGGGCTGCGGCGACGCCTGCCCGTTCTTCCCAGGCAAGCGCTACGAGGATTGGAAGCTCGACGACCCGGCCGGCCAGGGCATCGACGCCGTCCGCCCGATCCGCGACGACATCCGTGCGCGCATCGAGCAGCTGGTCAGCGAACTCGTCTGACCTGTCATGGCAAGCACTGAAGGGTAGTCATGCATCTTGTAGCGATCGGTGGAAGCGACGCCGGAATCTCCACCGCCCTCCGGGCCCGCGAACTCGACCCGTCCGTCGATGTCACCGTCGTCGTGGCCGACGCCTACCCAAACTTCTCCATCTGCGGCATCCCGTACTACTTCTCCCGCGAGGTACAGCCCTGGCAGTCGCTCGCCCACCGCACCCACGCAGACCTCGAAGCCACCGGCATGAACCTCCGCCTGGACACCCTCGCCACAGGTATCGACGTCAAAGGCCGACGACTCACGGTCCGCGACGCGAACGGCAGCGAATCAACGATCGCCTACGACGAACTCATGGTCGGCACCGGAGCATCCCCTTCAACCGCCGGAATCGCAGGTCTTGACCAGCTCGGCCCCGACGACGGCGTGCACCTATTGCACTCGATGGGCGACACGTTCGCGCTCGAGAAGTACCTCGACGAGCATCAGCCCGAGACGGCGATCATCGTCGGAGCCGGTTACGTCGGCCTCGAAATGGCCGAAGCTCTCACCGTGCGCGGCCTCCAGGTCACTCAACTGCAGCGCGGACCCGAAGCGCTCTCCACCCTCGACCCCGAACTCGGCTCCCTTGTCCACGATGAACTCACCCGACACGGCGTCGACGTCGTCACCCGCACCCGCGTCGAAGCTGTCACACGCGACGCAGGGCGAATTTCTGCTGTTGGTACCCATGACGGTGAACCGTTCTCCCGCACCGCGGACGTGGTGCTCGTCGTCGTCGGAGTGCGACCCAACACCAGGCTCCTCACCGCAGCCGGAGCCACCACGGGCGCGGGCGGCGCTGTCGTCGTCGACGAACAGATGCATACCGGCCTGCCGAGCGTGTGGGCGGCCGGCGATGGGGTGGTCACCCACCACCGCCTGCTCGGCGTCACATACCTTCCTCTCGGCACCACGGCGCATAAGCAAGGACGCGTCGCGGGAGAGAACGCGATCGGCGGTGACACCCGATTCGCAGGGAGCCTCGGCACGCAGGTCGTGAAGGTGTTCGACGTCGTAGCCGCACGCACAGGGCTCCGTGACCACGAAGCGACAGCCGCCGGCTTCGCCCCGCACAGCCACACCGCGATCGCGGACGACCACAAGCGGTACTACCCGGGCGCTACGCCCATCAGCATCCGCATCACCGGAGACACCAACGACGGCCGTCTGCTCGGCGCGCAACTCGTCGGCACCCGCGGCGCCGAGATCTCCAAGCGCATCGACACCTACGCCACGTCCCTGCACCACGACATGACCGTCGCAGCGATGAGCGACCTCGACCTCTCCTACACGCCCCC